>JACNLP010000051.1 GCA_014381465.1 Flavobacteriales bacterium
TAACTTGTGTTGAGGTAGATAATATTGGATATGCAACTAATAATTGGGCAGGTGGCTTTGATAGTTTTGTTACATTCAATACTAATTGTAATTACACAAATCCTTGTAACACTACTTCAGCAATTAAAGAACACTTTACAAACAAAGAACTTCTTAAAGTAACAGACCTATTAGGAAGAGAAACAAAAGGCACTAAGAATGAAGTCCTCTTTTACATTTATGATGATGGAACAGTAGAGAAAAGAATAGTTATAGAATGAAAAAACTACTACTTATATTACTTTGCTTGCCTATGTTTGGGTTTGGGCAAAATTGGGTTGACAAAATGCAAGATCCAACAATAAATTTTTACGATATTCAAAAAGATTTTGAGGAATATTGGGAGAATAGAGTAATTGAGAAAGGGAAAGGCTGGAAACAATTCAAAAGATGGGAAAATTTTATAGAGCAGAGAGTTTTTCCAGACGGCATACAACACCCTGATATATTATTTGAAGAATATAATAGTTTAAGATTAGCTAATAATCAGTATAGAATGGCACCTACAAATGTTTGGTCGCAGGTAGGTCCTGATAATGTTCCGTTAGAATCAAGTGGTAGAAAAAGAGGAATAGGTAGAGTTAATTCTATTGTGTTTCATCCCACTAATCCTAATATAATATATATTGGGGCACCTGCTGGAGGCTTTTGGAAATCATTAAATGGAGGACAAACATGGTCAACATCTACAGATTTCCTTACAAACTTAGGAGTTTCTGATATTGCGATACATCCAAACAATCCTGATACATTGTTTATTATTACTGGAGATAGGGATGGAGGTGATACTTATTCCTATGGATTAATGAAGTCTTTTGATGGGGGTGCTACATTTATAACTACAGGTTTATCCTTTAATATTACTCAATATTATAGAGGAAACAGAGTGTTAATTGATCCAAATAATCCTGATAATATTATTGTTGCCACAAGTAATGGAATATATAGATCGGCTGATGCTGGCATAACTTTTGTTCACACATTTTCTTCTGTTAACATTACATCAATGGAATTTCATCCTACTAATTCAAATATAATATATGGAGGATCTAAAGGCAATACCTCTGTATACAAATCAACTGACAATGGTGTAACATGGAATCAAGCAGGTATAGGGCTTCCAACTACTAATAATGTAGTTAGAGTAGCTGTAGCGGTTACTGATGATAATCCATCAGTAGTTTATGCACTCTTTGGAGATAATAATAACGGCTTTTATGGTATATATAAATCCACAGATGAAGGGGTTAGTTGGATTCAACAAGCTAATAGCCCTAACCTTTTAGGGTGGTCAGCAAACGGTTCTGATTCTGGTGGGCAAGCTTGGTATGATTTAGCATTAACTGTTTCTCCTCTAGATGAGGATGTATTGTTTGTTGGAGGAGTAAATTGTTGGAAATCAATTGATGGTGGTCAAAATTGGAATTTGAATACACATTGGTATGGAGGTGGAGGTGCAAATTATATGCATGCTGATGAGCATATGTTAGAATATAATCCTTTAAATAATTATGTCTATTCTGCTAATGATGGTGGTTTGTATTTTTCTAGCAATCATGGTAATAATTGGACAGATATCTCTGATGGTTTACATATTACTCAGTTTTATAGTTTAGGAGTGTCGCAAACAGTCCAAGATAAAGTTATTACAGGATCCCAAGATAATGGCACTTTTTTAAAAACAAATTTAAATTGGGATGCTGTAATTGGTGGTGACGGTATGGAATGTATTATTGATTATTTAAATTCTAATACCATGTATGGAGCACTATATTATGGTGACATCAGAAAATCAACTAATGGAGGTAATAGTTTCTCAACGATTTCTAGCGGTAACGGAGCATGGGAAACTCCTTATGTTTTAGATAGAAACGATCCAAATATTATATATGTAGGTTATGATGAATTAGAAAAATCAACTGATGGAGGGAATAGTTGGAATACAATAACAAACAATCAAACTAATGGTGGTAAAATAGATGAAATTGCTGTTTCTAAATCCGATCCCTCTGTAATATATTTTTCTGATGGGCCAAATATATTTAAAACTTCAGATGGAGGTAATACTTGGATAAATATTACAGGGTCTTTACCTTATAAAACCATAAGCTATATTATTGTTCATCCTGCTGATGAAAATAAAATATGGATAACATTATCGGGTTATACTACCGGAGAAAAGGTATATCACTCATCTGATGGTGGGACAAGTTGGCAAAATATATCTGGAACACTTCCTAACATTCCTGCAAATTGTATTGTTTTAGATGAGAATACTTCAACACAAACCTTATATATTGGTACGGATTTGGGTGTTTTTACAACAGATTCTACTTTAACAGATTGGAACTTATTTAATAATAATAGTTTACCAAATGTAATTGTTACTGAGTTAGAGATTCAATATCAATCTAATATACTTTATGCATCTACTTATGGCAGGGGTTTATGGAACATAGATTTACAAATTACTTCTCCACCTATTGCTAATTTTATAGTAAGTGATAGTGTTTTTTGTAATACTCCAGCAACTGTAAGTTTTACTAATACATCTTCTTATTCAAATACATATGTTTGGGATTTTGGTGATGGGAATTCAAGTACTTCTGCCAATCCAACTCATACTTATTTAAATTACGGTACTTACTCTGTTTCACTGATTGCTAATGGTCCTTTAGGTACAGATAGTATTATCTACCAATCAATAATTAGTATTGATCCAGCTAATTCTTGTATAATTACCTTACCACCAAGTGGTGCAGGAGTTACACAAACGGGTTGTAATGGTACACTTTTTGATGTGGGAGGGCCTAACTCAAACTATTATGACAACAATAACAGTTGGATAACCATTTCGCCTTCTGGAAGTAATCAGATCACCTTAAACTTTATTAGTTTTGATGTTGAAGCTCCAAGTTCATCTACATATTGTAATTGGGATTATTTAGAAGTGTTTGATGGTGGAGATACTTCTGCACCTTCATTAGGACAATTTTGTAATGCATTAACCGGGAGTCCCGGAACATTAGTATCAACTGGTGGAGAGATAACAGTTTATTTGCATGCAGATGCTGCAGTAAACGGTACAGGTTTTGAAGCAGATTGGTCATGTAATTTCCCCGCACTTCCTCCCACTACTGATTTTTTAGTAAGCGATACTATTTCTTGTGATGGATCAGTTTCTTTTACTGATTTATCAACTAATGGCCCGATTTCTTGGAATTGGGATTTTGGAGATGGAAATACTTCAACCTTACAGAATCCTACTCATGTTTATCTAAACGGAGGAGTTTATTCAATTACTTTAATTACATCAAATCAATATGGCTCTGATACACTTTTTATGCAAAATTATATTGATGTAATAAGTGCACATATTGTTTTACAAGGCGATACTGCTTGTGTTGGCGCTTCATTATTACTTCAAGCAAATTCTTCATCTGCTGTGTGGTATTCTGATTCCTTAGCAAATAACCTAGTAGGAAGTGGTTTGATATTCCAAACCCCAATTCTAAATAATACTACTTCTTATTTTGCTCGCTCAGAGATAAATTACCCAATAATTTTTGGAGGACCACCTGACAATACATTTGGTGGAGGAGGTTATTATCAGGGAAATAGACATCTTATTTTTGATAATTATAAACCATCAGCTTTAGTTTCAGTTTTGGTTTATTCAAACTCTTCTGCATACCGAATAATTGAACTAAGAAATAGTAGTAATGCTGTACTTGCAGATACCAATATCTATATCCCTTCTTCTCCTTCTGGCGTAAGAGTGTATTTAAACTTTGATTTGCCTGTGGAGAATAATATGCAATTAGGAATTAACGGATCTAATTCTGATTTATTTAGAAATGATGCATCAGCAATTTTTCCATATAATATCTCTGATATAGTTTCGATAACAGGAACAAATGCTTCTGCAGGATATTATTATTTCTTTTATGATTGGGAGGTGCAAAAATCACCTTGTTATTCCAATATGGAAAAAGTAGATGCAGTTATTGAAATTAATTCTTCTTCCTACAATAACATTACAGTGTGTGATAGTGTCGTTTGGAATGGAACTACTTATACTATAAGTGGTACTTATTATGATAGTACTTTTACAAACTCAAATGGTTGCGATAGTGTTATTACTTTAGACTTAACTATAAATAATCCATCTACTTCCACAGATACACAAACCTCTTGCAGTAGTTATACATGGATAGATGGAGTAACTTATACTACAAGTAATAATACAGCTACTTATATCACAACAAATTCCAATGGTTGTGATAGTGTTATTACTTTAGACTTAACTATAAATAATCCATCTACTTCCACAGATACACAAACCTCTTGCAGTAGTTATACATGGATAGATGGAGTAACTTATACTACAAGTAATAATACAGCTACTTATATCACAACAAATTCCAATGGTTGTGATAGTGTTATTACTTTAGACTTAACTATAAATAATCCATCTACTTCCACAGATACACAAACCTCTTGCAGTAGTTATACATGGATAGATGGAGTAACTTATACTACAAGTAATAATACAGCTACTTATATCACAACAAATTCCAATGGTTGCGATAGTGTTATTACTTTAGACTTAACTATAACTGGAAATCCTATTGCAACTGTATCTCAAGTTGGGCTTGATTTAGATGCAAGTGTTGTAGGAGGAAACACTCCTTACTCATATCAATGGAATACAACTGAAACTACACAGCAAATCACACCAACTGCTAATGGAACCTATTGGGTGATAGTGGCAGATGTCAATCAATGTATTTCTGATACTATTTATTTTAATGTGACTTGGATATCCACAGACATTACTGAGCTTAACATAGTAGATCTTAGCATTTATCCTAACCCATCAGAGGATGTGTTTAATATCACTTTTACAAGTGAAAAGAAACAAAATATTGAGATTAGAATATTCAATGGGTTAGGTGAGCGTGTATTTGTTGAAAGTAAACAGCAGTTTTTTGGTGAGTACACAAAACAAATAGATTTAAAAGAAACCCCAAAAGCGATTTACTTCCTTGAGATTGAAACAGAGAAAGGAATAATCAATAAGAAATTAATACTTCAATAATTTAGATATAGCCTAATGTTTCTTTTTGGTAGACCTTACGGTCCTATTTTGAGATTTTTGCTAATATAGAGTTTGAATTTCTCATTATACATAAGTTTCTCTAAAACTAACTTGCCAAAAAAGAGAAAACAATCCATTCTGCAAAAATTATTAAGCAGTAATTTATTCTAAAATCAATTTCTTCTCCACTGTACCATCATCATAAATGTAAAAAAGAGGAACGCCTTTTTTTACTTTTGTAGTTCGCCCAAGCACATCCGTAATTTTAATAAGTTTCCTGTTATTGTTAGGCTTAATATCCGTTATGCCACTTACAGCAGAATACACATAAAATTCATATTCTGCGCTTTGTGGATTGAGCATTAATGCATCATTATTTTCTGAACGAATGTAAAATTTTACATCATTCCCCGAACCCTGAAAAGGAAAAGCAGTAGTAAAAAGACCATCCCCCGACACTGCATCTCCATTTTGTCCATCATCCAACATGGTAAAAGATTGAAATTTGGAATTGTACTCACTTTCTGTTGCCATCAGCTTAACAGTATTACCATTAAAAACCTCAGCCGTTACCAAATTATTATTTACCGTTACATTTGTTATAGTAGGTGGTATAAAAGAAATTTCAGGATGATTTTGTAAAAAAGTTTTTCTTTCATCAATGCTACTTATAATACCACCAATCCCCCAACCGAAAGATGCCCATATTGCAGATTCAACATTATAGGAATAATTTTGCATGGTAAATCCTTTATTTTGATCCGTATTTGCTGCATTATATCCTAAGCTTTGCAGATTAGTTATTTCAGCCCTTATCACAGCAGTATCTAAGGATTCACTCATTATAGTTCGGATGTGAGCAGTATATAATTTTCTATAAAAAGGATGATTTAATAATTTATACAAAAGTGGTCTTTCCAGCGCAGGCTGAGAGCCCCCCAAAGGAGCAGCCGTAAAATAAGGATCGTACTCATAAACATTGGAAGGACTCCAATAATCAGAGCCCATAAGAGCGCCTACAAAACTATTGTCCAAATCCCAAGGAATCATCTGAAACAAGCCGTCTTTGGTTTGATACAAATAATAATTGTGAGCGAAATAAGTATTATAACAATCCAAATTTAGAATAGTTTGATTGACCGCAAATGCCCATAGCGTTCTATCTACATTTAAAACACTATCCACATTAGCAAAATCTAAATCAATTACTTTAATCAGGTTTACCAATTCTTTCCATCCATTATCAGACTTTATATCATAACTATTATAATAGAGCGTACTGTCATCTCCCATATAATATAAATTGGAAGGCATGGCAGAAGGAGCCCCAGCCGTATCACAAAAACGATTAATATTATCACACTTAAATAGTGGACCTGATTTTTCGTTAAAATGCTTTTTTAGAAACTGCTTATTAAGCGCCTCATCATTTACATAAAGCCCCAAATAATTACTTTGTACATACAGTTTCATCAAATTAGATTCGCCAGTTGGCAAGTACTTTCTATAAATATTACTGCCAACAATTTGTTTTACAAATGTAGGATCCAGCCAAGCATTTGCCAATTTTATTTTTTTGTAGTCCAATAATTTTTGTCCACTGATGTAATAGTTCATATCAATATTATAAGGTACTTTCGGATTCAAAGTATTATTAGGGATACAAAAAGTAGAGTTCCCTTTATACCTCACCCCAACACTATCATACACCGCCCCATTCATTGTCAAAGTAGCAGGCATTCTTTCATCTGGGGCATAATACCACGCAACCACCAAATCAGGATGATAATTTGAATTATAAAAGTTTAAATGAATACTTCTGATGGAATCCTCTTCAAAAAGCCCACCGGGTGTATCATACAAATCTTGGGGATTGTAAAGGGTTTGTCCAAAGGAAAAACAATAGCAAAAAACAAATAGGATTAGGAAACCTTTCTTCATTCTTTTTTTGTGTAAAGATAATAATTTTATATTTACACCTAATTAGATTTTAGGATATGGCAGAGCACAATAAAAAAGGAGAAGAAGGTGAGCAAATTGCACAAAGCTATTTGACGGATTTAGGCTATATTATTTTGGAAAAAAATTGGCGATTCCAAAAAGCAGAAGTAGATATTATTGCAAAAGATGGAAATTTTTTGGTTTTTGTTGAGGTGAAATGTCGTTCTACAAATATCTTTGGAGAGCCACAAGCTTTTGTTTCAGGGAAAAAACAATTGCTTTTTAAAGATGCAGCAGAGGGTTATTTAGAGCAAAAAGATTTGAACTATGAAATCCGCTTTGATATTATTGCTATAATTCTATCTTCTCAAAAAGCTAAAATAGAGCACTTTAAAGATGCTTTTTAACGCTTAGGATTTCCTATCTTTGCCAAAAAACTAAATAATGCAAAGAAGAGAAAAATCAACTTTTAGAAAAAGACAAAACAAAAAAAAGCAAACAGATGATAGCTTAATGCGACTTAATAAATACATAGCTCATGCGGGAATTTGTAGTCGCAGGGAAGCAGATACATTTATTCAGGCGGGGGTTGTAAAAGTAAATGGGAAAGTAATTACTCAGATGGGATATAAAGTAAAACTAACTGATGAGGTGAAATTTAATGATGCTAAAATAAAATCCGAAACACTACGATATTTACTTCTTAACAAACCAAAAAATTATAGCGGAAGAATGGAAAATTCTCCAAATAAAAAAGATGTTTTTCAACTAATAAAAGGAGCATGCAAAGAAGAAATTTATCCTATAAACAGAATGGGGAAAAATAATACCGGATTGCTATTTTTTACTAACGACACGGAACTTGCTAAAAAACTAACAAACCCTAAAAAAAGAATAAAGGAAATATATCATGTATCGTTAGATAAAGATTTGAAATTAACTGATTTAAAAAAAATACAAGCAGGGCTTATTATTGCATCTAAAAAAATAAATATAGAAAAAATTTCCTATATTGAAAATAAAGAAAAAAACGAAATTGGAATAGAAATCACTTTTGGAGGAACAAAGTTAATAAATCAGATTTTTGAACAATTAAAGTATAATGTTTCTTGGATAGATAAGGTGTTTTTTGCAGGGCTTAGTAAAAAAGATCTTCCCAGGAAAAAGTGTCGGTTTTTAACAGAGGATGAGATAAATCTTTTAAAAAGGATATAAACTTTATATGAGTTTACCTTCAAAATTCGTTATGGCTTTACAATTTATTTTTAGTAGATGAGAGTTTTAAAGAAAATAATAAAAATTACCCTGTTGCTTTTACTTTTTTCTGTACTCCTTGGTATAGGTGTTACTTA
Source organism: Flavobacteriales bacterium (assembly GCA_014381465.1). Taxonomy (GTDB): domain Bacteria; phylum Bacteroidota; class Bacteroidia; order Flavobacteriales; family BACL11; genus DUAL01. Next base: position 8,434 of record JACNLP010000051.1, read on the forward strand.
TATTTATGGAGGGAAAATCGAACAAATAATACTTACAAATATTCGTGAAAATTCTCTGGCAGAAATCAAGGTAAAAGAAATTAATTTTTCGGTTTTTGAAACCTTTCCTTATGCATCAGTAAAACTTACAGATGTGCTAATAATGGAAAAAGAACCAAATAATAAGGATACTCTTTTGTATGCAAATCAGAGTTATTTACAGTTCAATATTCTCAATTTAATTGATGGGAAACAAGAAATAATGAAAGTTGTATTGCTTAATGCTAATCTAAATATAAAGTATGATTTTGATGGAAAGCCGAATTTTAAAATATTTAAAGAAGTAAAGGATAAAAAGAAAAAAGTAAAGATAAATCAAGTTTATTTTTCGGATAGTAAAATTACCTATTCTCACCAAAAGAAAAACATAAATATAAAAGGAAACACACAGAAGATATTGCTTTTATTTGATGGAGAAAACCAATCTGAGTTTTCTGTGAATGGTAATTTGCATATGAAAAATTTAATAGTTGGAAGTGCGGATTATATTCAGAACAAAGAATGTAAATTAGATGCCAACTTTTCTCTTTCGGATAGTATATTAGAAATTTTAAATGGGGAGCTATTTATTGAAGATGTACAGCTTTTTTTAAACGGGGAAGTAAAAGGGAAAAATGTAAACTTGAATATTTCAGCAGATAATCAAAGATTGAAAAGCGTGCTTACACACATGCCAGAAAAGTTCAAATCTGTTTGTAGCTCATTTTTGGCGGATGGCGATTTAAGCTGTAAAGGAGTAATAAAAGGGACAATTAGTAAAACCAGTAATCCGCATTTTAATATGGATTTCACTATCACCAATGGTGGCTTTAATTTGAAAGAAAATCCTTTTAAACTTTCGGCAGTTTCTATTAACGGAAATATTGATAATGGCAAAAACAATAATTTTGAAGGCACCCTAATAAAGACAGAAAATTGTTCTGCTAAAACTGGAAATGGAACGCTAAGCGGCTCATTTAGGGTAAGTAATTTAAATAACTATTATCTTACAACAGACATTACTACTAATTTAGATTTGGCGGAAGTGAATCACCAATTTAAAAGCACTCCGTTTTTTAATATGAAGGGCACACTTGTTGCAAGGACAAAATATAATGGACTGTTGTCTTTCTCCAAAAAAATGAAAAATAATTTTTTGCAGGCAAAACATCAATCGGATGTGGAGCTAAAAAATGTAGAATTCCAATACAAAAACTCCCCGCTTGTTTTTAGATTTCCATTTCTTAATTGTTATATAAATAATAATAAAATAGTAGTAGAAAAAAGTGAGATTACTATTTCTGATAGCGACCTAAAATTTGATGGTACAATTACTGATTTTATTCCGTATTTGCTTGCAGAAGCACCTAAAATTCAACTGCAAGGAAACCTAGAATCGGTATATATAAAGTTTGATGAATTGTTGACAATAAAAGATATTAATTCAGGAGAAGGTACATCCGCTTCAACTCTCCCAAATTGGATTGAAGTAGATTTACAAACAAAAATAGAACAGCTAAGCTATCAGTATTTTGTTGCTAAAAATATTGATGCGGGGATTGATTATAAGAATTACACTCTTAGAGCGAAAGATGTAAAAATGAATACTTTAAATGGGGAAATAAGTGGTGAAATAAAGTTTTTTGAAAGACCGTTTAACTATTTTAAATTATTTGCTTCAGCCCATTTAGAGAAAATAAATATTAGAGATTTATTTACTGGTTTTCAAAATTTCGGACAAGAATTTATTCAGGACAAACATATAAAAGGAGTTGGGACAGCTGATATACAATTGCAATCGACTTGGAATCCTGGCTTTGAGTTTGACCCAAACAAATTGCAGCTCAACTCACATTTAATAATAGAAAAAGGAGAGCTTTTAGAATTTTCACCGCTTCTTAACTTATCCTCTTATGTAAGTGTAGAAGAACTAAAAAATGTAAAATTTTCTACACTTGAAAACACTATAAAAATAGGGAATAACAACATAATTATTCCTGCCATGGAAATAAAATCAACTGCTCTTTCGGTTTTTATTTCTGGTACACATAGTTTTGATAATGAGATTGATTATCAAATAAGGTTATTGCTATCAGAATTGATTTCAAAGAAAGCAAGAAGTAAAAATAAAAATTTAGAGAATGAACTTGGAGTGGTGAAAGATGATGGGCTTGGGCGTACAACTTTGTATTTAAAAATGGCGGGAAATGTGGATGATCCAGATATTTCTTTTGATAAAATAAAAATAAAGGAAAAGATAAAAACGGAAGTTAAAAAAGAGGCAGAACAGATAAAAACAATAATAAAAGAGGATGTTTTAAATCAAAAAACAGATAGTATAAAAACTACAGAAGAAAAAGAACAAGATGTGATTTTAGAATGGAAAGATGAAGAATAAAAAACAAAAAGATGAATATTTATAATAGAAAAAAAACTTGGAAATTTTGGCTTTTAATTTTTGCCATCATTATTGGGATTTCTTCCCTTTTTGTTACCAATTCTTTAGTTAAATCTTTGGCTTATGAAGAAAAAAAGAAGATTGAAATTTGGGCGTATGCTACCAATCAAATGGTGAATATTTCAGATGATGGAAACTTTTCATTGGCCATAAAAGTAATGGAATCAAATGAAAATATTCCTATAATTTTAGCAGATGAAAATGATAGTATTTTAAATTACAGAAATTTAAACCCAATAAGTGAAATAACGGATGAATATTTGCAAAAGCAACTAAAAATAATGAAGGCACAAAATGATCCAATTGAAATTCAGGTTTTTGAAGATTATAAACAGCAGCTTTACTACAAGGATTCTATTTTGCTTACTAGATTGCGTTATTATCCCATGTTTCAATTAGGGCTTATTTCATTTTTTATGGTTATTGCTTATTTTGCTTTTAGCTCTGCTAGAAAGGCAGAGCAAAACCAAGTGTGGGCAGGTATGGCAAAAGAAACTGCACATCAAATTGGCACTCCACTTTCTTCCCTTATGGCTTGGGTGGAACTTCTAAAATCAAAAAAAGAAACAAGAGGTATGGTGATGGAAATGGAGAAAGACATTAATCGTTTAGAAACAATAACGGATAGGTTTTCAAAAATTGGTTCAAAACCAATTTTAAAAGAAATGGATATTGTGGATTTAGTAGTAGATGCTACAAATTATCTGAAATCTCGTTTGCCAGAGAAAGTTAAATTTGAGATTTTATATAAAGAATCGCCAATAATTATTCCTGTAAGTACCGTACTATTAAATTGGGTAATAGAAAATATTTGTAAAAATGCTGTGGATTCCATGAAGGGGATGGGGCTAATAAAAATTGAAATAGTAGATGAAATAGATAAAATTAAAATTCACATTCATGATTCTGGAAAAGGTATAGAACCTGGGCTTATTAGCTCTATTTTCAAGCCGGGAGTAACTTCCAAAAAAAGGGGATGGGGCTTGGGACTTTCTCTTTCTAAAAGAATAATAGAGGAGTACCATAAGGGAAAGATATTTGTAAAAAGTTCGATAAAAGGAGAGGGAACTACTTTTTGTATATCCCTTCCAAAAAAATCATATTCCGCAACTTCCTAAGTTGTTTTTATTGAGATAATTCTGATGATATTCCTCTGCTCTGTAATATTTTTTTGCTGGAATAATTTGAGTAACAATAGGATTCTTCCATTTCTGTTGTTGGCTAATAATTGATTGTTCAGCTAACTCTTTTTGCTCCTGAGAATGATAAAAAACAACCGATCGGTATTGTGTACCAACATCTACTCCTTGTTTATTTAAAGTAGTTGGGTTATGATTCTCCCAAAAAATAGCAAGTACATTTTTGTATGAAATAATCTCAGGATTAAAATAAACATGAACCACTTCTGCATGATTCGTATCTCCTTTACAGACTTCCTTATAAGTTGGGTTTTTTGTATTTCCACCCATATATCCAACTGATGATAAGTAAACTCCCTTAGTTGTTTTAAATATCTTTTCAACTTGCCAAAAACATCCTGCTCCAAAAGTGGCTTTCTCTAAATTATTATATGCTTTAAATTGTAAACTTAAGGAGTTTACGCAATGCCTTGTATCTTTTTCTGTTATCTGCTCTCCTTTAAATACATGCCCTAAATGTCCATCACATTTAGCACAACATATTTCAGTCCTAGCCCTTCCTCCACTTAAATCTTCATAACGAATAATTGCACCTTCAATTTCATCATCAAATGAAGGCCAGCCACATCCAGAATTAAATTTAGAATTTGATTCATACAATGGAGATTTACACGCTCTGCAAACAAAAATTCCAGCTTCAAAATTGTTATTGTATTCCCCACTAAAAGGAGCTTCTGTTCCTTTATTTTTTAAAATAGCTACTTCATCTGAAGTTAAGCCTTTTAAGAATTCATTTTTCATAAGTTCTAAATTTCTACAAAAATAAAAAAAGCACCCAAATGGATGCTTTTTTTATTACTAACCCTTTTTTTATTTAGAAAGTTAAATTTACTGCTTCTGATTGATATACATAATTAAAGGTGTAAAAACCGCCATACACATTTGAAAATGCAGCATCATAAAAATTAAGAATCTCAATTTTAGCATATTTGTTGTCATGAGTTCTTATTACTAGTATTTTCCCTGCAATTGGAGAAATTAAATTGGTATTAAAATCATAAACAGACCAGCCCATTTGCTGAATACCCATATCATCAATTATTGCAGTAGAAATTGCTGCATCTTGTAGTAATAAACTCTCATTAACGGAGCTAATATCTTCCATTGTGCCATCTATTAAATAGGCAGCAGCATTACCTATTCTATCTGGTTGAGAAGAATCGGAAGCGACACCTCCATTAAAAACTATAGAGGTTGACCTAAATGCAATATCCCAATCATCTCCTTCCACAACAGTCCCTTCTGCAAAACTGAACTTTGTATAATCACCAGTAATAGTTGGAGGTGCTGGCGGAGGGTTAGGTAAAAATGTTGCGGCTTGAGCATCTAATTCCGTAATTGTAGCAGTTATTACTGTATTAACGACTTCAGGGTTTTCCTTTTTACATGCTGTAAACACAACTGCTAGTGTAAGCATTGATAAAATTAATTTTGTTTTCATTGTTTTCATTTTTATTTATTATTATTTGGGTTAGGTTTTAAAATTTATTTTAAGGTTAATGTAATATAATCTTCCTGAAATACTGCTAATGTATTCCGGATTGGTAAAGCCAAAGATGTTTTTTATACCTAGCTGAATAGATTTTGAAGCATTTGTATGATGAGTGATGCCAACATCACAAAGTGCGTAGCCATCTATAAACTCATCATAAGTATCTAAAAAAGCATTTCCATTAGAATCATTAATAGCATATTTACTTCTATAAGTTATGATGGTATTTATATCTACTTTATCGTTAAATTGATAAAATAATTTAAGATTTGCAAGATGTCTAGACCTGCCAAAAAGACCAAAATAGTCACCTTTATTTAGCTTGAAACTTACTTGCGTTTTAGTATCTTTTGCGTACATATCTTCTGTTTCAAATTTGTTTTTAATATCACTATCGAAAGCGAAAAGTAATTGATATCCTGCTTTTATTTCTAGTTTAGAATTTAGACGAAAGTTTGTATTAAATTCAAACCCCTTTGTTTCCACTTGATTTAGATTAAAATAACTAAAAACAGGCAAAGTATTTGTTTTGTTTGCTACTAGTTGAACTTCAATTAAATTCACTACTGTATTCTTGAAAAAATTGATATTAAAAGATGCTTTTTCATAAAGCTTAAATTTAATGCCCATATTTATATTAAGGGAAGTTTCTGATTTTAATGGAGAATTTATTTCTGAAAAAGGAATAAAAATACTTTGCAACATACCATCATTTTCCATGGCGTTTAATCTCTCAAAAGCGACCTCTCTTCCTAAAACCGTATAGCCAATTGTGGAGTTAGTAAAATCAAAATACCTTTGTCTGAAATCGGGGATTTTAAAACCCGTTCCAACCGAGCCATTTATTTTAATTTGTTTTGAAATAGGAAATCCTAATGCCAATTTGTTAGATATTTCAGGAGAATAATTGTTGTAATTATCATATCTACTTCCTGCAATAACATCTACAATTCCAAAAGCGAGTAAATCCAATTGCCCATATAAAAACTTTAAATCTTGTTGTGCAGTGCTTGAAAAATCTTTTCGATCCAAGTTTTCCTTTGTTGTTCCAAATCCTATAATTCCATTTACTCCTTTAATGTTAAAATTATTCTTTAATTCTGATAGCAATAATGTATGGTCAAAATAATTATCGCTAAATAAACTACCATTTTGATTTAGTAAAAACTCATCTGTTTTATAATTTGTAGTATAAATTTCCGCTTCTATAGAGAAATTAGAATGTATCAAATACTTAATTGATGAACCTAAATTCCATTCTTTTATTTTACTTTCTCCTTCCAAAAGCAAATTAGATTTTTCTCCTGTGTTTTCTTGCTTTTGACTAAAATATCTTGCATTGGTTTTAAAAATTATCTTTTTTAATAAATTGTACTTTATTTTAGTGCGAAACGAATAATTATTAAAAGGATTTACAGTGTTTAGTAAATCAGATTCTATTAAATCATAGCCATCAGATTTATAATAGTCTATGGAGTTAGAAAGTTGCAATCCCTCTTTTTTATATTGATAAAGTGCGCTAGTATTTAAGCTATTATTCGTGCCATATTTTAATCCTAAAAAAATATTCTTCCCATCTTCTACTTGACTTTTACTGATAAGATTAATTACTCCTGCTAATGCGTTTGAACCATACAAAGAAGATGAAGCACCTCTAATAATTTCAATCTTTTCAATATCAGCCAAAGAAATTCTATTTAAATCCAATGCACCAAATGACCTGCCAATCATTGTGCTACCATCTAATAGAATGGCAGTGTAGGAAGCGTCTAATCCTTGTATTTGCACTCCCTTTGTCCCTGTTTTGGTGGGGACACTTATAATTCCTGTTTGCTTTTCTATTACTTCATCTAGCTTTGTTGCGGCAGTTTCAGTAATTTCTTTTTTATTAATTATGCTTCCTGGAATTGGCAAATTAGCTAATGCTTTTGATGATTTTGTAGCAGTAATTACTACTTCTCTAATCTTTTTTTCAATAGAAATACTATCATTTTTATTTTGAGAAAATGCAGTAAAAACAAATAAAATGCTTAATACAAATAGTGTGTTTTTCAATTTAATTTTTTTGCAAGAATACAGTTAGTTATTTATCTGTTTTATGATAAACATCATAGTTTAACTTTAATTTATTTGCGGTTTTAAATACCTCTTTTTTTATACTATTTACTGATAGGGTTGCTCCTGAAATCCCATCTATTTTTCTATTTAAATCAGAATAGCTTTTCGTATCAATTCCAATAAATTGTTTCAACCAATTTTTATTACAAATTTCTGCACCATAGTTTTCTCTGTAATGAAGTATTTCTACTTTTAAAAGTTTTGCATCTTCATCAAAAATTATGTAAAAATCAAAGGAGTGAAATTTGGAGAGTGCCTTAGTTACTGCTAAATACCCAACAATAGAATCATTCTCTTTAATTGAATAAAAAGTATCATCTAAATCATTAAGTATATATGTACCACTATTAAAAATTTTGGAAATAGAAGTATGAATCTTAACTCTACTTTTCTTTTCATACTCCCAATCCGAAAATTTAAAAGAAGAGAAGAGTAAAGCAAAAGTTAAAAGAGCAATTGTTCTACTAATAATGTATTTTTTTTTAGTCATTAGATTAATCAATAACACTAAAAATTAAAACCAAACAGCAACTCCTAAGTTGAACTGCCCCTTTTTCCCTTCTGAACTAGCATCAGATAAAATTTGATAATCTGCTTTAAACATTGCTCCTTTAGCTACTTTATACCCTAATCCTATTGTGATATCTGTTCTGTTGTACGCCTCATTAATTTCTATTCCTTCTGCTGCTGCATGGGTATTGTAATTTTCATAACGCGCAAAACCAATCAACTCATTGGTAGTATTATAAGTTGCTAATAAATTATATCCAAGTTCAGCATAATAACCTGTTAATTTACTCCCTAAATCTTTTGCTGTAAAAGCATTGTACTGATTCGTATTAGAAAGATTTGCTAAGATGTATTGTCCCCTTAATTGTAAAGCACCTTTTTGGTATCTTGCATCTACGCCAAGCATTTGAACACCAATAATAGTAGAATCAGCAGAGGCAACAGCAGTTTCATTTGCTAAATCTAACCCATTATAAGCCTTACTTTCAGATTCGCCAATATAAGCGGAGAAACCTAAGTTTAATCCTGCTTGTCCATAGTAAGAAACTCTTGCTGCAAAATCAGGAAAAGTAATGTAAGATTTTGCACCTTTTTGCCTTCCACTTCTTAGCCCGTTTTTACCTGAAAAGTTTCCATCATCATCATAGCCGTTAAAACCATTTACCACCATAAATTGATAGTTTAATGAATGCTCAATACTTCTACCGCTTATGCCAATTCCCATTTCCCTCCATGTTGTTGGCACAATGTATTTATCTACATTGGTTCTTTCCACTCCATTAAAAGTTGGCGGTTCGTGATACAAGTTTTGAATACCCATTGGAATAAGCATAAGCCCTGCATTTACCGAAATATTGTCCTTAATTTTGTAATCCAAAAATGCTTGTTCAATATATACCTCTGTTACATGTTCGTATTCAATTTCGGATACAAAAGAAGCTTTATCATTGAAGTTATACCCAATAAAAGTAATAATTCGGTGCACATCTAAAGTCCCGTTTTTGTAGATTGCACCATCTCTTGTCGGTAAATTAAAGTCAATTTGACCATAACCACCAATATACAAGCCCTGATTTCCTGCAATAATTTTTTCAGCACTGTTTTGAGCAGAAACAACAGCAAGCATTGAGAATAAAATTCCCGTTAAAATCGCTTTTTTCATAACACTTATTCTTATTTAGATTAATTATTAATTGCGGCAAAAGTAAATAAATTTTTATATTCGCAAAACTTTTCATAAAAAATATTTTGGCAGGAATTTATATACATATTCCCTACTGTAAACAGCAGTGTACTTATTGCAATTTTTATTTTAGAATTTCGCAAAAAGATAAAGTAGAGATGCTAAAATGTATTGAAAAGGAAATGGAATTACGGAAAATGTATTTAGAAAATAAAATAGTTAAAACGATTTATTTTGGAGGAGGAACCCCATCAATGTTACAAGCTTCTGAAATTGAAAAAATCTTGCAAAATATTTATCAAAATTATTTGATAGATGAAAATATTGAGATTACATTAGAATGTAATCCGGATGATATTACAGAAGAAAAACTTTATGAATTTAAACGAATTGGGATAAATCGCTTAAGTATTGGCGTGCAATCTTTTGATAATGAAGATTTAAAATTTATGAACAGATCGCATAATGCTACTCAATCCAAAGAGTGCATACAAATGGCGAAAGAAGTTGGTTTTAATAACATTACAATTGATTTAATTTACGGTTTGCCAAATCAGACTTTAGAAAAATGGGAAAAGAATTTAAATCTCCTGTTTGATTTAGATATTCAGCACTTTTCTCCTTATGCATTAACAGTGGAAAAGAAAACGACATTAAAACATCTTGTGGATACCAAAAAAGTAAGCTTAATATCTGATGAAGAAATTGTTGAACAATTTAATTTATTGACAAACAAAGCAAAGGAAAAAGGATTTGTACATTATGAAATTTCAAATTTTGGAAAAATTGGCTTCTTCTCAAATCATAATACTGCTTACTGGAAAAATAAATATTATTTAGGAATTGGACCTTCTGCACATTCCTTTAATAGGATAAGTAGAAGGTGGAATGTGAAATCAAATAAAAAATATATTGAAGGAATTTTAAATAATGCAAATTATTTTGAAACAGAGATACTGGGCTTAAAACAACAATATAACGAGTATATTTTTACTTCATTACGCACCATTTGGGGCGTAGATTCTAATTTTGTAAAAAATAACTTTAATGCAGAAATGCACAAAAACATGCAAAAAACATCAAAAAAATGGCTAAAAAAGAAATATTTAACAGAAAATGGCAACATTTTAAGACTTACGGAAAAAGGGAAATTAATGGCTGATGCAATAGCATCTGATTTTTTTGAGGTTTAAAAACTATCTCCTTTTTTGAGAATCAAGAATAGTCTTAAAATATGATTCGTACTGATTTACAATGTTTTCCCATGCATATACTTTTTTAATTTTGTTAAGGTTATTAGAAGTATACTGATTCTTTTTTTCTAATAAAGCATTGTTATTTAGTAAGTTAGTAAGTGTATTAGCGTCATCAAAATAAAAAGAATTATCTTCAAGTACCGATTTGTTGAACTGATTATTATGAGCAATAATAAAGCAGCTAGCCGCCATTGCTTCTAGTAATGCAGGGTTTGTTCCCCCAACAGAATGGCCATGTAAATAGAATTTTGAATAATGTCTTAAATTATCTAAATCTACTTTATTATATATTCCGCCTAAAAACTTTATTCCGGTATTCCTATATTTATCTTTAAGAAAATCGCCATACTCTGTGAGGTGGTTTCCTACAATTATATAAGGAATTGTACAATTACTTTTTATATAGCCGTCAAACATAATCTCCAAATTATTTTCTGGCTCTAACCTTGCAATAGTTAAAAGATATTCTTTTTGTATTATTTCGTAAAATGACAAACAATTTGGGTTTGGAGTTAAATTTTCTACAGCCCCATAAGATATGTATTTTGAATTTCTCCCATACTCTTGTCTTATATACTCCTGTATTCCAATATTATCGGCAATTAAATAATCAGAATGTTTTATTCCATATTTTTCAAGAGCTTTTGTAATCTTTTGAACAAAACCACTCCATTTTAATCTCTTCCATTCCAAACCATCAATGTTTGTAGCTACTATTTTATTTCTATGATTAATAAAGATAATTGATAATGATGCGGTAATAAGCCCTAGCTCAAGGATGATATCAAAATCTTTTTTTGCAGCATCCTTAAAACAATAATAATCATATAGAAAATTAGAGACAGAGCTACCTAAATATTGCTGTGGACTAGATTTTCTAATAATTTTCACACCTTTATACTCATCATCTTTATATGGGTGAAAATCTGGGCTATATACAGTAACTTTATGTCCTTTTTTAGTTAATCCAACTGACAAATATTCAGCACATTGTTCGAATCCACCATAATTATTAGGAATTCCTCTAGTGCCTAAAATAGCTATTTTCATTTTAGAAACCTTTTAGATAAAGATTCATACAAAGTGTACTCATTTTGCAAAAGTAGATAAAAGAAATAGATAAAAAAAAGAAGTATAAAAATAGTAGGAAAAATATTTTAAAACCAATTTTATCAAATATTTAATTTATTTGTATCTTGCAAAACTTTAATAAAGTAATAAATCATGCTTATGAATAGAAAGATTATTATAATATGCCTCTTCCTAATAGGAGTTTTTTTAGGTATAAAGAATGTAAATGCACAATGTAATATTGATGTAGATACAGCAAATATTACTCAGGTAAGTTGCCCCGGAGGGGCTGATGGATTTGCGAGCTTATCACAAAATTCATATCTTAATCATTCTTGGGATAATTTAACTAATGGACAAAATTATGGAAATGGACCTTTACTAACCTCAGTTAGCACTTTGGCAGCAGGACTTTATGTTGTTACAGGGACTAATCCTTTTGCTGGTTGTACTACCCAAATCATGACTTCAGACACTTTTGAAATTTTAGAACCAATTGTTGCAAATAATTATAGTTCGTCAATTTGTGATTCTACAATATGTAATGGAACAGCTAACATTGATATTACTCAGCAATTTCCCGGCTATATATATCAGGTTTCTATTAATGGTGGTATTTCTCAAAACTTACCGGCAACAAGCACTACCTTGTGCGCAGGGAATCAGACATACACTGTAAGTTATGATAGCGCAGGAACAACATTTAGTTGCCCATCAGACTCATTTAATATTACTGGAGGAGGATTAGGAGTAACTACATATTTGTTTGATACAATAATGTGTTTTAATAATTTAGCAGGGTTTTATGCGGTAACTACCGGAGGAAGTGGATGGTACACTTACGATTTATACTGGGATTTTTTTGGAAATTGGAATTTTTTTGGAACACAGATAACTTTTGATACTGCTACATTTATTAATATTCCTGCAAACAATTATAGAGTAACCGTTACAGATTCTGCAGGGGGATGTATCTCACAAGCATTTATTAATATTTCTCAGCCACCAAACTTAACACCTACCTTTACTATTGCTAGCCCAAGTTTATGTTTTGGGGATAGCGCTGCAGATTTGCATTTAAATGTGATAGGTGGAGTTTCCCCTTATACTGTAACTTTAAATGGAGGCCCGAGCATGCCAATTACGGCTAATGATATTGACTTTTTGGATCTTCCAGCAGGCACATATCAAGTGATAATAACAGATGCTAATGGCTGTACAAAAATTAGAAACCAAACAATTACCTCTCCACCAGCACTGGTAGTAAATTCTTTAATTTCATCCAATTATAATGGGCAAGATATAAGCTGTTTTTTAGGAAATGATGGAACTATTTTAGCTCAGGTAATATCTGGCGGAACTCCTGGCTATCAATATGCAATTAATGGAGGGGCTTATGTTGGTAATCCTTTTTTCCAAAATTTACTCTCAGGAACTTATGCGATAAATTATATTGATACAAATGGCTGTGAAACATCTGATACTTTAACACTTCAAGATCCTCCAGATTTAGCAGGAACAATTTCTGTTTCATCTGCTATTACTTGTAATAGCGTTTGTGATGGACAACTTACTTTTAATGTGGATGCTACATTAACGGGAACGCCAACTTATCAATATTCATTAGATGGAGGTGCTTATCAAACTTCAGCTACTTTTGGAGTGCTTTGTGGAAATAATACTTATTCTATTACTGTTCAAGATTTAAATGCTTGTACTTATACAGATTCTCTTTATCTCGCTCAACCAGATTCGCTAGAGGTATACACTAGCGTAATAAGCAATTATAATGGTTGGGGCGTTAGTTGTAATGGAGCAACAGATGGTATAATTTCAGTAGATTCTGTAATTGGAGGAACTCCACTTTTTACTTATTCTATTGATGGTGGTGCATTTGGGTCTTCAACTTTCTTCACTGGATTAGCCGGAGGACTCCATACCATTATAGTGCAAGATGCAAGTGGGTGTACTGAAACGATAACTCTTACTATTTCTGAACCAAATCCTTATACAATTGTTTTAACTACTAATGTAAATTATAATGGTTTTGATGTGGCTTGTAATGGAGATTGTAATGGCAGTATCCATGTTACATCTACTGGTGGAGTCCCATCTTATTTATATTCCCTTAATGGTCCTTTTCAGGCATCAACTAATTTTAATAGCCAATGTGCTAATAACTTACTTACGGTAGATGCAATTGATGCCAATGGTTGTACAGCTCAGGATAGCATTTTACTTATTGAACCTCCAATTCTAACTTTACAAATGGATTCTGTTATGGAAAATTGTGGAGCTGGAGATGGACAAGCAATTGCAATTGTTGGTGGAGGGGTTACACCTTATTTTTATCTTTGGAATGATGGACAAACTACATCTACTGCAGATAGTTTATCAACAGGAACTTATACTGTAATAGCAACTGACAATAACGGATGTTTTCTAACAGATAGTATTTTTGTACCGGGAACAAATATGGTGCTTTCAACAACAAGCACAGATGTTTCTTGTAATAATGGAGGAGATGGTACTGCAACTGTAACAGTAGTAGGGGCTTTTGCTTCTCCACTTACATATCAATGGAATGACCCTAATTTCCAAAGTACTGCAACAGCTACAGGGCTTGCAGCAGGAACATATACTGTGCAAGTAACTGATGGAAATGGTTGCACAACTTCTGAAACAATTGATGTACTACAGCCAAATTCTGTAAATTTAGAATTAGATTCTGCTAATTCTTTATTTGTAGTGCCTTGTTTTGGCGATTCATTAGGGATAGTCTCTGTATCAGCTAGTGGAGGTACTGGTCCTGGAACTTATTGGTTTTATATTGATGCAGCCAACCCTCAAAATGATTCTACTTTTTATGGACTTCCTGCAGGAAATTATTTGATTTTTGTAACGGATGCTAACAATTGTACGGATAGTGTAGCGGTAGAAATCACAGAACCTGCTGAAATAATATTTACACTTAGTTCAACTGATGTGCTTTGTAATGGAGGGAGTTCAGGAACTGCTGAAGTGACTACAATAACAGGTGGAACACCTCCTTATATTTATAGTTGGAATAATGGTGCAACAACAGATAGTATAGGAGGATTATCAATAGGAAATTATTGGCTTGAGGTATCTGATGCAAGTGGGTGTAATACGATTGCCGATACAGTTACAATTAACGAACCAACTCAATTAACAACCTCCATATCATCTACAAGCTCTATGTGTGGAGGAACTGTAGCAAACGGAACTGCTAGTGTAGTTGCAAGCGGAGGAACTCCAAACTATTCTTATCTTTGGAATACAGGAGCAACTACTGCTAATATCAGTTTATTAGTTGCTGGAACTTATACTGTAATTGTTACTGATGACAATGGCTGCATGGCTTTTGACACGGTAATTGTACAAGCAGGACCTCAACCAATTTTATCAGTAGCCATTCAAAATGTAAGTTGTTTTGGAGCAAATGATGGCATGATTACGCCTTCTGCAACAGGGGGAACAAGTCCTTATCAGTTTAGTATTAATGGCGGAAGTACTTGGCAAAATGCTGGTGTACAATATGGCCCTTCTGGTCAGGCATCTTATTTTGTAACAGTTAGGGATTCTAATGGTTGTGTTACAAGTGATTCGATTTTTGTGCTTGAACCGGCACTATTAGTTGTTGATTCTTTCAGCATAAATGAGGTAATTTGTTATGGTTATTCGGATGGAGAGATTACAGTTAATCATTCTGGCGGCACTCCAGGATATACTTATTTATGGTCAGATGGCCAAACTACACAAACTGCCACAGGCTTAAGTGCCGATACTTTTTCTGTAGTTGTTACTGATACTAATGGATGTACAGACATTTCAGTAAATGTAATAATGACTCAGCCAGATAGCTTATATATAACTTCTATTACCTCAACAGATGTATTTTGTAATGGAGGTAATGACGGAACAGCAACAGTGACTGCAAGTGGTGGGGTATTGCAGTATTCTTATTTATGGAGTAATGGAGCAATGACTCAAACTGCAAATATGTCAGCAGGTAATCATACGGTAGATGTTATAGATGATAACGGTTGTACAGTAAGTGGTAGCATTACTGTAAATGAACCGCTCGCACTAATAGTAGATTCCTTTACTATGGATTCGGTCTTCTGTTTTGGATTTAGTGATGGAAGCGCAACAGTTTATGTTTCAGGAGGTATTCCTTCTTACAATTACCTATGGGATAATGGAGATAATACAGCTTTTGCCGATAGTTTAGATGCTGGCTATCACTCTGTAACAATCACAGATTTTAATAATTGCGTTCTAATTGATTCAGTTAATGTATTAGAGCCAGCAGCATCAGTAACGATAGACTCATTGATTGTTAGCCAAATAAGTTGTAAAGATGCTAGTAACGGGTCCATTGTTGTATTGGCAACTGGCGGAATACCATCATACCTTTATTCAAAAGACGGAGGGAATACTTATCAAACCCCAATCGGTTTTATTGGTTTATCACCTGCAACTTATAATATTATGGTGAAAGACAACAAAGGATGTACAGCATCTACTACGCAAACAATTACCGAACCAGATTCTTTACTTATAGATTCGGTAGTATTCTCTCATGTAAGTTGTTTTGGTTACAATAATGGTTATATTCAAAATATTGATGTTAGTGGTGGAACACCACCTTATATGTATTCTGTTAATGGCTCTACTCCACAACAGTATCCAGTATTTAATTCTGCTCTTAATCCTGGACTTATTGGCGGACCGGGAACATATACTGTTGAGGTATTTGACAACAACAATTGTGTAGTAGCGGATATCATTATTATTGAAGAGCCACCTTTGTTAAATACAACTATTTCTACTTCCAATTATAATGGTTATGAAATAAGTTGTAATGGAGATAGTTCTGGTTGGATTTCTGTAAATATAAACGGAGGTGTAGCTCCTTACTTAAAAACTTGGATAAATGCACAAGGAGACACTGTTCAATCCTCTTACACTTCATTAGTGGATACTTTAAGCGCAGGACTTTACACATTAATAGTGGCGGATGCCAATGCTTGTGTGAAGTCTCGATTTGTAACACTTACCGAGCCAACCCCACTTACTCATAATATTGTAACTACGCATGTAACATGTGATGGCTGGAATAATGGAAGTATTACAGATTCAGTTTATGGTGGTGTTCCTGGCTATACTTACATTTGGAATACTGGAGATACTACACATACAATAAGTAATTTACTTATTGGGGCTTATTCTATTACTGTAACGGATGAAAATAACTGCCAATCGACTGCTGGCACTGTCGTTAATGATGATGATAAGTTGGCAGCATCTGTATTGAACATACAAGATGTAAGTTGTTATGGTTATTGTGATGGTTATATTGAAGTTACTACTTCTGGAGGCATGCCATTTTTTGATTCTAATGGAAACCCTATTTATACCAATATTTGGGATGACCCACTTAGCCAGATTGATTCAACTGCAATAGGATTATGTGCGGATGGAAATACACTTTCTACTGTTTATACCGATACTATAACGGATGCAATTGGTTGTCAAGTAACAGTAAGCGGAACAATAACTCAACCTTCTACTGTTGAAGTATCTGCTACTACACAAAATGGAATTTCTTGTTATAGTGGAAGTGATGGCTCATTGCAAGCAAGTACAACTGGTGGTACTCCTGTTTATACTTACCTTTGGAATGATGGACAAACTACACCTACTGCAGGTAGTTTAGGAACAGGAAGCTATGTAGTAATTGTAACAGATGCAAATGATTGTATGGATACTACTGAAATTTATTTGGGCGAGCCAGATGTTCTTATAGTGAATATTGATCCTGTAATAGATGTAACCCATGTAAGTTGTAACGGATTTGATGATGGAAAAATCACTGCTATTGCAAATGGTGGGACACCAAGCCCAGGGACCCCCACATATACTTATCTTTGGAGTGATGGACAAACTAACCAAGCCCTTATAGATTCTGCTACTGGGCTTTCACCGGGCTTGTATTATGTTATAGTAACAGATGATAATGACTGTAAAGATACCTCTATTAGCGTGCTAATTACTCAGCCAGCAAGCGAATTGGTTGTTACTGCTGATTCAACAGATGAAACTTGTGTAATGAATGATGGAACAGCAACTGCTAATGTATATGGAGGAACAACACCTTATATTTATTCTTGGAATAATGGACAAACAACCCAAACCATTGCTAGTTTATCCCCAGGGAATTACACGGTTGATGTAACGGATGCAAACGGCTGTATGCTTTCGGCTTCTACTTCTATTAATGCTTTTGATGCTATTTTCTTGCCAAACTTTAGCAATAGCTTTAGCGCCACAATTTGCTTAGGAGAGAATGTTACCATAAGTGTAGTGGATAACCCTAACTTTACATACAGTTGGAATACTGGACAACTGACTTCTACCATAACGGTAAAACCAGAGGCTCCAAGAACGGATTACATTC
The DNA here is from genome assembly GCA_014381465.1 of Flavobacteriales bacterium. Lineage (GTDB taxonomy): Bacteria > Bacteroidota > Bacteroidia > Flavobacteriales > BACL11 > DUAL01. The sequence continues at coordinate 26,223 of JACNLP010000051.1, forward strand.
TCACAGTGGTGGATGTTGTCAATTGTCCAAATAGTTCATTTGATATTACAGCAACAATTTGGGTAACACAACTGCCAATTATTCCTATCGCTACACCAAATCCAATTAAAGTTGGAGATGAAGTAGAATTAAGAGCAGCTTCTGCAAATAACGATTCTATTTATGAGTGGACTGATGAGGAAAACATAATTATAGCCAATTCTAAAACTACTTTGGTTTACCCTGAAGTAAGTACTACTTACTATATTATGGTAGAAGATGCTAATGGTTGTCAAGGACATGATTCCATAAGGGTTGTAGTTGGGGTTATGGTTTATGATGGTATTTCTCCAAATGGAGATGGCTATAATGATTTCTGGGAAATTGAAGATATCGACCGCTATCCTGATGCAGTCATAGAGGTTTACAACAGATGGGGTTCTCAACTATTTAGCGCAAAAGGAGATACTTATAACGACAACAAATGGGATGGAACGCATAATGGTGAGCCATTACCAATGGGGACTTATTACTATATAATTAACTTAAATAATGACTCTGATTTACAAAGTGGAGCAATAACTATTATTAGGTAAAATGAAAATTATGAAGAAAATAACAATTCTTATTTTGATAATTTCTGCTGGCTTAGTTGCTAAAGCGCAACAATTGCCTCAGTTTACGCAATACATGATTAATGATTATGTGTTTAATCCGGCAATTGCAGGAATTGAAAGCAGCTATCAAATGAAAACAAATATCAGGAATCAATGGGTAGGAGTTACAGATGCTCCACGAACAACTGTTTTGAGTGTATATGGAAAATACAGAGAAAGCAATGTTGGATTAGGAGGTGTAGTTTTTAGCGACCAAGTTGGCCCTACAAGCAGAACAGGGCTTTCATTATCCTATGCGTATCATTTTTCTTTAACAGATAATATGAAAATGTCATTGTCATTGTCAGGAGGATTTACCCAAATTAAGATTGACCCTAATCATCTTCATTTCAAAGATTTTGAACCCCAAGCTCAAGGTGGTATTCTTAGTTCTTCTGTCCCTGATGCAACTTTTGCATTTTATTTATACTCTAAAGATTGGTATGTTGGTGCTTCAATTCCACAACTTTTAAATAGTAATTTAGGATTTTTTGAAGACGATTACATAGAAACATATAATTTAAATCCTGATGGAAGTTTGGAACGACACTACTTTGCAATGGCTGGCTATAAGTGGAAGGTAAATTACGACTATGTGGTAGAGCCCTCTGTTTTATTAAAATCAGTTACCCCTGCCCCTACTCAAGTAGATTTTGGTGTGAAAGTAACCTACCAAAATAAATTATGGTTAGGTACAAATTATAGAAGTAGTGGTGATATTGGGTTGCTTTTAGGGTACTCTATTGGCGATAGATATTTAATAGGGTATTCTTATGATATGGTAACTTCTAATTTAGGAGACTATACTTCTGGCTCGCACGAATTTATGTTAGGTATTAGGTTTGCACCAGCAACTGAAAAAGAAATAATGAGATAATATTTTGTTAAATAAATAAAAAGTAAAAACCCCTGCTCCCAGGGGTTTTTTATTTGTTGTACTGTTTAGTTTAGGAAAGAAATAGTACAACCCAAAACAAGTATTACGACTTAGGTGCAATATTAAATCAAAAAACACTCTTTTATAAGTTGCTAGATATCTAATTGTTAACACAAAAATGTTAAGAAAGAAAGGGTATAATAATTACTATTTTTCTAAAAAAAGAAAGATACAAATCAAATTTGGAAAGAGATAAAAAGAAATAGAATAGTATTTTCTTACATTTGCACACTTAAAATTTGAAACATAATGGGAATTTTACAAACAGCAGAAAGAAGTTCGCACCTTGACCCTAGTGAAAATGTGATTTTTCAAAGACATATGATTGCTTATATGGAAACGGCTAAAATGATAAGCGGAATGGTATTAGAAATTGGTTGCGGAGAAGGTTATGGCTTGGTAGAATTAGCTCCAAAAGCAGATAAGTATTTGGCAATAGATAAATACAATACGCCAATAAACAAGGAACTAAAAGAAAAAAATAATATTTCATTTAGGCAAATGGAAGTCCCTCCTTTAAAAGGCATTGAAGATAATAGCATTGATTTTGTGGTTACATTCCAAGTAATAGAGCATATAAATAATGATGAACTTTTTGTGTCAGAAATTTATAGGGTGTTAAAGCCAGGAGGAAAGTTAATACTTACTACTCCAAATAAACTCATGTCCTTAACAAGAAACCCTTGGCATATCAGGGAATATACTCCACTGCAAATGCGTGAGATATTACAAACAGCATTTGTAGATATTGATATTAAGGGAGTTTTTGGATTAGGAAAGGCAATGGCTTATTATGAAGAAAATAAGAAAGCAGTAGAAAAAATTATGCGCTGGGATATTTTCAATCTTCAATATTTACTACCAAGATTCTTGCTGCAAATTCCCTATGATATACTCAACAGATTTAATAGGCACAAGCTACAGGATAATAATAACGCCTTAGTTGACAAAATAACAATTGATGATTTCTGCATAAAACCAATGACTGATGAATGCTTTGATTATTTTTGTATTGCTACCAAATAGTACTAAAAGTAAATCCTCTTTCTTTTAATGTCTTAATGATTTTTGGGAGTGCATATTGCAATTTTGCATAAGATTTTTCATTGTCATGGAGCAGAATAATAGAACCTTTATCTACATTATTTACAATATTAAAATAACACTTTTCTTTTGAGGTGGGTTTTTTAAAGTCCCAGCCAATCACATCCCACATAATTATTTTATAGAGTTTTTTTAATTTGGAAATTTGCCATGGATAAATCTTGCCAAAAGGAGGACGAAAAAGTTTTGTGTTGGGGATAATTTTTTGACATTTTTCTATATCGTTAAAATACTTTTTTGTACAAGTAGTAAATCCATTTGGATGTGAGTAGGAGTGATTGCCAATGCTATGTTCTTCTTTTTTTATTCTTTGAAAAATATTGGGATGCTTTTCTATTTGCTCTCCCAAGCAAAAAAAAGTCGCTTTTATATTGTTTTTCTTTAATGTATCTAAAACAAAAGGAGTGACTTCAGGCGTTGGACCGTCATCAAAAGTAAGCCAAACTTTTTTTTCAATAGTGGAGTTGCTCCAAACTAAAGATGGAAAAAGTAGAGGTACAATTTTAGGCGTTTTTGCCCCAAAAAACATAATTATTTATTTTGTGATTGGATTGCAATAAATTCATCCATAAAAGTATTGATTAAATAATCATCTTTATTTATTTCTTCCATCTCCCCATCTTTTTCTCTAAAATATTTTCCATCAGATTTTGAGTATTCATAGCTTAAATCGGTAAGATTAAAGTTTTGAATAAGCCGAGAAATATTAGAAAGCACAGAGCCAGCAATTTGAATATTTCGGTTCAATCCACCTTTGTCTTTTAAAGCATTTATGTAATTAAACTCAGCTAAAAAAGTTTCAATCATTTCTGCCAAAACAACATTTCCTTTTTCCTTAGCATCCAACTGGTAATAAGCATTTATCATTGGGAAAGCATATATATTGAATGGGGCGGTAGTGTTTGGCATTTCCTTCACACACTTGTCTAGTACTATAAGGGCATCTTCTTTTCTTCCTTTGGCAATTAATGCTTCAGCTAATCTTGCAAAATTATTTCTAAAATTCATTACCATTCTGGTGTTGGTTTCATCCAAATATACATCTGGATTTTTTAAGCCACCCCAAGTAAATTTATTTATAAGATTATCATACATTACATCTACATTTACTTCTCCTGTTTGTCCATCAGGTGATTTTGCAATATAAGGGACTAATTTATAAGCAAGTCCTTCTAGTTGAAAATATTTTTCTAATCCCATAAAATTATCAGAGCCAACAGTAATAGCAAAATAAATTGGGCGTTCCCAATTGTTGTATGCCAACATATCTAAAACCATTAGCTGATTCTTATAAAAACCACCACCTTTTAATTTCCATCTTATTTCTGGGAGTATGTCATCAAACTTTTCAGTAGGCACTAATCCATTTTTCTTTACCTTTTCAATATCTACTTTTAGCTTTAGTTTTTTAGCAGGGCTATAATTTCTTTTTCCGGCATTTGTAACTATTTTTGTTTGTTTGTTATCACTACCAATAAAATCAACTATTTCTTTTACATCTACATAACCGAGTCCTTTATCATTTATCAAAATATAATCTCTCGTTCCTGTTCTGTACTTATCATTAGTAAAAGAAGAAGGAATAGGGGCTGCATCATAAGTTGCTCGTTTCATTTGGTCGATATACCAAGAGGTGTTAAACAAACTCAAATTCACAATTTTAATATCTGTTCGCAATCCTTCCACTTCTTGCATATACCAAAGTGGGAAAGTATCATTATCACCATTAGTAAAAAGTATAGCGTTTTTCTCGCAAGAATTTAGGTAATTGGCAGCCACTTCCCTTGCTGTAAACCTTCCGCTTCTATCATGGTCATCCCAATTTTCACTTGCCATAAGGGTTGGAGCCATCAAAAGTGCAATAACAGTAGCTACTCCTGCACTTGTAGTAGAGTTCATTTTCTTGCTCAAAAAATCGTAAATTCCTAGAACGCCTAATCCTATCCAAATTGCAAAAGCATAGAATGACCCAACATAGGCGTAATCTCTTTCTCTTGGTTGAAAAGGAACAACATTTAGATAAATAATAATTAGCACTCCAGTAAAAAGAAAAAACAGTAAAACAACAAAAGCATCTTGTTCATTCTTTTTAAAATGGAAAAGCATACCGATTAATCCTAAAATAAGAGGTAAGAAATAATAATGATTTTTTCCTTTATTATTTTTCAAATAGTTTGGTAAATCTACTTTTGATGGCTGTCCAAGCCGAGCATTATCAATAAATCCTATACCGCTTTCCCAATTTCCATGCAGTGAATTTCCAGTCATATTCATAAAATCATTTTGTCTCCCAGCAAAATTCCACATAAAATATCTTAAATAAGACCAACCAATTTGGTACTTAAAAAAGAAGGATAAATTTTGAGCAAAAGTGGGGGTTTTATCTTTATTAGTTTTGCTTAATCCTGCCCAAGATCTATAACCATTTGCATGTCTTGATTGCGTATTAGACCACATTCTTGGGAAAAAGGTTTTATGTCGGCTACTATAATTAGGAATTGTATTTTCTCTTTTGTCAATTATTACATACTTTCCCTTTTTTTCATCTTTAGCATAAATAGGATTCCCATCTTTGTAGGGTTCTTTACTATCTAATTTTGCATTAAAATATTGCCCATAAACAATGGGCCAACTTCCGTATTGCTCTCTTTTTAGGTAAGATAAGAGCCCAACTGCATCTTCAGGATTATTCTCATCAATAGGAGGGTTTGCATTGGAGCGAACTACCAAAATAGCAAATGAAGAATAACCAATAAGTAAAACTGTAAAACCAAGAATAGCTGTATTCCAAACGGCTTTATTTTGTTTTTTGGTGTATTGCAAGCCAAAGATAATAGCAGTAATTAAAAACACAAAATACAATATTGTTCCTGAATTAAAAGGCAGCCCAATGGTGTTTACAAAAAACAGTTCAAAGGAAGAAATTAAACTAATTGCTCCAGGAATAATTACCCCTTGCACTAACCCTAAAAGCACCATAGAAATTATAAAAGCTTTAATAGCTCCTATTTTAGAGTAGTCATAATTTTTGTAGTAATATATCATTCCCATTGCAGGGATAGTAAGTAGTGAAAGTAAATGCACACCAACTGATAAACCAATTAAATAAGCAATTAAAATTAGCCATCTACTGGCATGAGGCTGGTCGGCTTCTCTTTCCCACTTCATAATGCACCAAAAAGTAACTGCTGTAAAAAAAGAGGACATTGCGTACACCTCACCTTCTACTGCCGAAAACCAAAAAGAATCAGAAAAAGTATATGCTAATGCCCCAACCAGTCCACTTCCTAAAATAGCATACATTTTACCATTATCTTTTTCTTTACTTTTAGAAAATAATTTTCTTCCAAAAGCAGTTATAGTCCAAAAAAGAAATAAAATGGTAAAGGAACTACAAAGTGCAGACATAATATTTATTGCAACTGCAACTTGAGATGTCCCCGGACTTGCAAATAGGGTAAAAATTCTTCCGAATAATTGAAATAAAGGTGCCCCAGGAGGGTGTCCTACTTCTAATTTATAAGCAGTTGCAATATATTCTCCGCAATCCCAAAAACTTACGGTTTGCTCGATAGTAGAAAGATAAACAAATGAAGCAATTAAGAAAACACTCCAACCTACTATATTGTTTAATTTGGTATAATTTTTCATATTTTTTTCTGATTTTTGAAGTTGCGAATTTAAGAAATAATTAATGATTACAAATTAAAACGAAATTATGATAAAATATTTTGTACTTCTTGGTTAATTGTTATTTTTGCCGACTATCTAAAAGAATGCCCGATAGTGTAACTGGCAACACGTCTGTTTTTGGTGCAGAAGAGTCTAGGTTCGAGCCCTAGTCGGGCAACTATTAAAGCACTGCAATTGCAGTGCTTTAATTTTGCAACTACTCTTTTTTTTCTCCGTTTAACAATCTAGATCTATATTTTTTGTACATTTGTAGCTACATTTTTTTTTAAAACAAGTAAAAAAACAAAAAACAAGTATTATGAAAAAGAACTTTACTCAAGGTTTTAAGAGGATAACTTTCGCTTTTACCTTAATTTTATTTGCTCTATCAAGCCAATTAGTCGCTCAAACTTGTACTCAACCTTCAGGTTTAAATACAACAAATATCTCTAATTTTACGGTAACTGCAAATTGGGATTCTTTAGTTGGTATTGACCATTATAGGTTGAGATATAAATTATTTAATGATGTTAGTTGGACATTTAAACAAGGACTTATAGCAGGTAGCGTTATTAATACTAACCTAACAAACTTAACCGCTAATTCATCCTATATTTGGCAACTAAAAGCATATTGTTCTGTAGGAAATACTAATGGCTCATTATGGTCAGTAGCGGATACATTTATTACTACAAATTACCCGACTGATTGTAATAATACGCCTAACGGAACAGCATATATAGATAGTTGTGGAAATTGTGTTGGGGGAACAACAAATCAATCCCCATGTATTGCTTTTTCTCCAACAATTTCAATAGCTCTAGCTTCTTTAATTAGTAATGATACCACAACAATTACATTCCAAACAAGTCAGGATCCAAACGAACCTGATATGTCTTCAGCAGTATTTTCTTCAGATTCTGGGAGGTTTAATTTTAGTGGACTTAATATAAATGATACAATTGGAAGTAGTTCTGTTGTAGCTGGAGGAGGGTTTGTTACTGTTAATACTACATTAATGGTAGATTTTTTCATTAACCCTGACAAACTAGTAGTAAAAGCAGTAGATAATATTAGTGGAGCATTGTATGGTTCTTTTATTATAGAAAATAAAGCGGGAGGTGGAATACTTGTTACTTCCTCTTCTCCTTCAGACAATAATAATGTAACAAATGGAAATAGTCAAACAATTATTTTAAATAATATGTTTGTAAATCCTGCCCCGACAACAATAAATTTTGCATCAACTATAACTTCTGATTTAGGAGATGTTGATAATCAAACAACTACCGCTATAATTGTTGATTTATGTATTCCTACAACATCTTCAACTACAATAACAGCTTGTGATAGTTATACTTGGAATGCAGTGACATATACAACAAGTGGTACTTATACTGATTCCTTAATAAATGCAGGGGGTTGTGATAGTATTGCTACATTAAACTTAACGATAAATAGTTCTACAACATCTTCAACTACAATAACAGCATGTGATAGTTATTCTTGGAATGGCTCTACTTATACTACAGGTGGAGTTTACACTTTTGTAACAACCAATGCAGCTGGATGTGATAGTACAGCTACATTAAACTTAACAATAAATAGTTCTACATCATCTTCAACTACAATAACAGCTTGTGATAGTTATACTTGGAATGGATCTACTTATACTACAAGTGGAGTTTACACTTTTGTAACAACCAATGCAGCTGGATGTGATAGTACAGCTACATTAAACTTAACAATAAATAGTTCTACATCATCTTCAACTACAATAACAGCTTGTGATAGTTATACTTGGAATGCAGTGACATATACAACAAGTGGTACTTATACTGATTCCTTAATAAATGCAGGGGGTTGTGATAGTATTGCTACATTAAACTTAACCATTAATAATAGTATATCTGTTAGTAATAATGTTACTATATGTGATGGTTCATCTTATATTGTAGGTAACAGTACTTATACAGCTTCAGGAACTTATACCGATACACTTACTACTACAAATAATTGTGATAGCATTATTACTACTAATTTGAATGTAATTACACTAAGTGTTAGCATTACTGCATCAGGAACAACTAATTTCTGTAGCGGAGATTCAGTTACTTTATCAACTACGGCAACTAATGTTACTTTTCAGTGGAATGATGATAATGGGATTATTTCAGGAGCAATATCTTCTAGTTTTGTTGCAACAACAACTGGGAATTATTCGCTAACAATTACTGATATAAATGGTTGTAGTGCTACATCTTCAGCAATAAATGTAACGGTAACTACAATTCCTATTCCTACTAATTTAACATCTGGAAATATTAGTTTTACATCTGCAACATTAAGTTGGGATAATATTCCTTCTATAAGCTTATATGAAATAAGATATAGAGTAAATGCAGGGGCATGGCTGAATATTGTTATAAGTAATAATTCAGTAAATAGTAGTGCTTTAACTTCTAATACAACTTATGAGTGGGAAGTAAGAGCAATTTGCCCTAATAATTCTAATCTAGCATCTGCCTGGAGTGCAACACAAACATTTACAACTCTTGGCTGTACAGATGTAACAGGACTTAATGTTACAAATATTCTGCTAGATAGAGCAACCTTAAATTGGAATGCAACCTCTACTGCTAATAGTTATGATATTTTATTTTCGGAAGTAGGTGGAAGCTGGCAATATATTTCTGGGATCCCTACAAATAGTAGATTAAAAACAGGCTTAAATACAGCTACTTCTTACTTATGGAAAGTAAGAAGTGTTTGTTCAACTGATACATCACTTGTTTCAAACTGGTCGGTAGTAGATACATTCTCAACTCCTACTGTTTGTACAACTCCACTTAATACTTCTACTACCGGAGTTGGCTTAACTACAGCAACTTTAAATTGGGATGCTGTAGCTGGAGTTAGTGAATACATAATAAGAGTAAAAGGAGTTTCAGCAGCTTGGGGTGCTTGGGTGTACGATACCATACTTACAAATTCATATAATGTAAGTGGCTTAAATAGTGCTACAGCTTATCATTGGCAAGTAAGGGCTGCTTGTAATCCTTTAGGATTTAATAGTTCCGGCTTTACAGGAGCGTCAACCTTTACTACTCTTACTCCTTGTACTAATCCTGCAGGATTAACAGTAGGTAATGTTACTGCTTTTGATGCAAGTGTAAGTTGGTTAGCATCTATGTCAGCTATTGGTTTTGAAGTATATTATAGTGTGCAAGGTTCTGGCGTTTGGGATACCCTTACAACAACTTCTACATCTGTAACAATTAGCGGCTTGGCTTTTGCTACTACTTATGAATGGGGGATAATGTCAATTTGTGCTCTTGGTGGAATAAATAATTCTTCTGTAGTTTTTGGTACACCATTTACGATTGATAATCAGTGTGCTGATCCAACTAACTTAATAGTGAGTGGTATAACAACTGATGAGGCAACCTTAAATTGGGATGCTTCTACTCTAGTAGATCATTATGATTTGAGATATAGAGAAACAGGAGCAACTTCTTGGACAACAATTAACAATATTCCAGGAAGCGTAAGTTCAAAAACAGTAACAGGACTAATACTTTCCACTACTTATGAGTGGGAATTGATGGCTATTTGCGATTTATTTAACAATATTTCTACTTGGATAGTAGGGTCTAATTTTACAACTTTAAGCTGTCCTGTTCCTACTAATACTACAACTTCAAATATTTTATTAGATAGAGCAACAGTTAATTGGAATGCAGTTTCTGGAGCTTACAATTATCAAATAAGATTTAAAGCAATAAGTTCTTCTACTTGGCAAATGGTTTCAAATTTTGGAACTTCAAGAACAATTGTAGGGCTTTCAGCAAATACTGATTATCATTGGCAAGTACAAACTTTTTGTAATGCTAGCGGAACAAATATTTCAGATTGGTCAGACACTATTCCATTTACTACTCCTTCTGTTTGTATTACTCCTATAAACTCAACAGCTTCAATTGTAGGATTAGATTTTGCAACATTAACATGGGATTCAGTTCCTGGAGTAAGCGAGTATATTATTAGAGTAAAAGGAGTTTCAGCCGTTTGGGCTGCTTGGGTTTATGATACTTTAACAACTAATTCTTTTACATCTACAGGCCTAAGTAATTCTACCAATTACCATTGGCAAGTAAGAGCTGCTTGTAATCCTTTAGGGTTCAATAGCTCAGGTTTTACAGCTTTCAACTTATTTTCTACTCTTATTCCTTGTGGAAACCCAACAGCACTTACTGTGGATAGTGTTGGAGTAAATGAAGCTTATTTAAGTTGGGCTTCTCCTGTAGGGGCAGATCATTTTGTAGTTTTATACTCTGATTCTGGAAGTGGAGTTTGGAATTCAGTTACAACTACAAATACAAATATAGTGCTTTCAGCTCTTTCAACCTACGCACCTCATGAGTGGAAATTGATTGTATTCTGTGACGCAACAGGATTAAATAATTCAGATACAATTACAGGATCTAATTTTACGACAGCTAATCCTTGTACAGTTCCTAATGGCCTAACAACAACAAATATAGGACTTACTTCTGCTACATTTAATTGGAATGCTGCAGCTTTGGCGCATCATTATGAGTTTAGAAGAAGAGCGCAAGGAACTACAAATTGGATAACATTACTAAACCTATCGGGAACTAGCATAACTGTAAATACTTTATCTTCAGCAACTACTTATGAGTGGCAAGTAAGAACAATTTGTACATTCAATGGTTCATCATTTAGTGATTGGTCTTCAACACAAATGGTAACTACTTTAACTCAGTGTAGTTCAACAACAAATCAAACAACATCAAGCATAAGTTTAACATCAGCTACTTTAAGTTGGGATGCTGTACCTGGAGCTTGGGGCTACCGTCTAAGATTTAAAGAAACTGCTGCAGCTTTTAGTGCTTGGCAATACGATACACTACTTTCTCCAACTACATCAATAGTAAAAACAGGATTGACTCCTGGAGTTGATTATCATTGGCAAGTACTTACAATGTGCGAATCTTCTGGGATAAATAACTCTTCATTCTCAGCACTTGAAAATTTCACTACAATAGCATTATGTGCTAATCCTACTAATTTATCAGTATCTCAAATTACTTTAACATCTGCAAAGCTCAATATGTTTGGGCCGAATAATCCTGATCATTATTATGTGCTTTATAAAGAGATTTCTGCTGTTGTTTGGGATACTATAGTTTTATCAGGAGCTGATATTTCAGCTGGTGCTGCATCAAAAATAGTAACAGGGTTAAATCCAGCCACTACTTACCAGTGGAAATCCCAAACATCATGTCAGGCAGATGATAGTAATTTGTCTGCATTTGTATCTGGACCTAACTTTACGACTATTACTCCTTGTGAAGTGCCAACAAACCTTACTTCAACAGTAAATGGACAAGATGTAACATTTAATTGGAATGCAGTTGCTGGAGCAGTGTTTTATACAGCAAAATACCGACAATTAGGAGGCAACTGGCAAACGGTTTCTAATTTATCTACCGCAACTTATTCTGTTACTAATTTGGGTTATGGATTGTCTTTCGAATGGCAAGTATCCTCACATTGTGATTTTATGGGATTAAATGTTTCTACATTTAGTGCAAGTGATACTTTTACAACTGCAAGCTGTCCCTTACCAACTAATATTACTGTAACTAATATACAAACCGATAGAGTAACAGTTGCTTGGACTAACGATCCTTCAGTGAATCATTATGCAGCAAGGGTAAGAGAAGCTGGTACTATAATTTGGACTAAGGATATTACACATATATTTGGTAGTAATAAAACAGTAACGGGTTTAAGTGATGGAGTAACTTACGAATTCCAAATTCGATCTGCCTGTACAAATGATACCTCTAATGTATCTGCTTGGACAGCAATGCAAACTTTTACTACATTAACAAATTGTAATACAAAACCAACATTCCTTACAACTTCTAACATTACTTTAACTTCTGCCGATTTATCTTTTACCGGGACGATAAATGCTATTAAATATATAGTGAGGTTTAAAGAGAGTTCAGCAGCATGGGGAGCTTGGCAGATCGACACTTTATCTGCGCCATTGGTTAGTTTAAGTAAAACAGGACTTACTGCTGGAACGAATTACCATTGGCAAGTAATGGCAGTGTGTGATAATGCAGGAACAAATGTATCTGCTTGGTCAAACTATGAAACATTTACTACAAATCAGCCGTGTTCATCTCCAACAGGATTAAGTGTTTTACAATCGTTAATGACTACATCTTCAGCTTCTTTGCGTTGGTTTGGTCCTATGAATACACCTTATTATGTAATGTTTAAGGATTCTACTGCTACAAATTGGGACACTTTAAATGTAACAGGAAATACGGTTTCTAACCTTACTTCTCTGCCCTTTGGCTTATCTGGTTCAGCATCTCAAAATGGTTGGCAGCATATATTAACATTAAGTGGATTATCTTCAGCCACTACTTATAATTGGCAAGTAATTTCCGCTTGTGCTTCTTTTAATATATCTTCTGCAGTAAATGGAGCTAATTTTACAACTATACCGCCATGTGCTACACCAAATACCTTATTTACTTCTGGAATTGCTGCTACTAATGCTACGGTAAATTGGAGTACAACAGTTACTGCAAATCATTATGCTTTAAGAGGTAGAATCCAAGGGAATAGTGGTTGGGCAATTAATCTTGATAATTTACAAGGTACAAGTAGAACATTTTTTAATTTAACAGCAGGACAAGTATATGAGTGGCAAGTAAGAAGCGTTTGTTCTAATGACACTTCAGAGGTTTCTGCTTGGTCAGTTTCTCAGATGTTTACCACATTAGTAAGTTGTAATAATGCTCCATCAAACGCAACAGAAATAAATATTGGATTAACAAATGCTACTTTAACTTGGGATTTGCAAGCAAGTGCTCAAAAATATGAAGTAAGATTTAGAGCTGTAACTCAAGGGTGGTCAAGTTTAGTTTATACAGAAACTACACAAACTTCCATGGATAAAACAGGGCTTACTGCAAGTACTCATTATCACTGGCAAGTAAGAGTAATATGCGATACTGTAAATAATATCAGATCAGGCTGGTCATCATGGAATAATTTCTTTACGGATGCTTCTTGTGGTTTGCCTAATAACTTACAAGTAATAAATAGTATTACTACTTTAACCTCTGCTACAGTAAGATGGTATGGACCAATGAACACGATTTATTATTTTATGTTCAAAGAAAATGCAGCTGCTAATTGGGATACTCTAAGCGTATTAGGAAGTTCGGTTTCCAACCTTACACCACTTGCTTCTGGAATTGCTGCAAATTCATCTACTGCTGGCTCTGAATCTACTATTACTATTACAGGATTATCTTCTGCTACTACTTTTAATTGGAAAGTAATGTCGGTTTGTTCTTCTGTAAATACTTCTACTGTTGTAAGTGGTTCTGATTTTACAACTCTTTCCGCTTGTGCAACACCAACTAATCTTACTTCATCACCTCTTACTAATAAAGCAACTGTAAGTTGGGGAGCAACAAGTAGTGCAGTTAAATACGATTTAAGAAAAATGGAAGTAGGAGGATCTACTTGGAGTACGCTTAATAATTTAACTTCAACAACAAGAACATTTTCTGGATTAACCCCTGGTGTAACTTATGAGTGGCAAGTAAGAGCTCATTGTGATTTAACAGGGACTAATATATCTGATTGGACTGTATCAGAAGCATTTACTACGCAATTGGTATGTACAACACCTACTAATCCAACTGAGAATAATATTACTGGAATAACTGCCGACTTTAGTTGGGATGCTATTCCTAATGCTTGGGGTTACAGAATTTTCTACTTGAAATCGGGTGCCGCTTGGAATACAAAAGTAATTGATACCATAAATACTAATTTATATTCTGCAACAGGATTGGATCCTAACTCAACATATCGCTGGAGAGTTCATGGAGTTTGTGATGTTTCAGGATTAAATAATTCTGGTTTTACCTCCTTCCAATATTTTACTACTCTTTCAAGTATTAGAATTACTGCAGGAGATGATAATTTAAGTGATAACTTAAATATTTACCCTAATCCAACAAGAGGAATTTTCAATATTAGCTTTATCTCAGATGAACTAGATAATTTTGAAATATCGGTGGTTGATGCTTTTGGAAAGCTAATCTCAAAAGAAGAAAAACAAGCATTTGTTGGAGAATATACAAAACAGCTTGATTTATCTCAGTACCCTAGAGGAATCTACATGGTGCAAATAAGAACTAATAACTCTTTTGTAAGTAAAAGAGTAGTGGTTCAGTAAATAGTTAGTGATTAAATATTTTTAAAAGAAGGAGGTAATACACCTCCTTCTTTTTTATAAAAAATACATGAATAAAAATAATTCTTATAACTGCTTTGTTTGTTCTGCTGATTTCAAAAAAATAGTAGAAAGAAAGGATAAATATACTTATTATAAGTGTGAAAAATGTGCATTAGTTACCATTTTCCCTCAACCTGAGGATAAAATAATTAGCGAATATTATGATGGATTTTTATTCAAAAAACCAGAAGATAATGAAATTTCATCTCGAAAAAAAATAATTGACAAGGATGTAGATTTGATAGCGAAAGACATTAAGAATATTAAGAAGGAGAACAATTTATCCTTATTAGATTTTGGTGGAGGAACAGGTTTTTATGCTAATTCTTTTTATCAGCACGGCTATAAAGTAACTCTTTTGGATTTAGATAAGCAAACGTGTAAGTATGTAAAATCAAAATTTCCAGAAATTAATGTTATTTGTACTAATCCAATGCTTAATGCTATTAATAAAAAATTTGATATAATATTTTGTAATCAAGTAATAGAGCACTATAAAGATTCAGATAAATTATTAAACACTTTACATTCTTTATTAAATGATAATGGATTATTAATTATTACAACTCCTAATCAGCAATGTAGAGAATATTGGTTTCGCCCAACTTGGGTGTGGGATTATATAAAACTTACTTCAGATAATTTTTTACAAAGAATAAAAAACACATTTAAATTATTATCAGATTCATGGCTTTGTTGTGATCCTCCAAGACATATTTATGCATTCAATAAGAAAAATTTAAGTAAGTTACATAAAAGAAATAAATTAGAAGTAATTTCGGTATTTACTGAGTATGTAACAACACAAAATTATTCCTTAAAACAACATAGAGATTTTTCCTTTAAAAGAATACAAAGTGTACTAAAAATTATTTTTAATATTTACGCAAATTTAGGCATATCATTATTAAAGTTCCTTGATAGGAAAAATAATTGGGGAAATAATTTAGTTATTTTCTCTAGTAAAGAAGTTAAAAAGTAATAATCAGTTGTATTACAATGAAATTTGTGAGTTAAGCAAAAAGGTATTATATTTGCAGCCAAGAAAATAGAGATAAAAAGAAGATGGGGCTAATAGCCCCATCTTTTATACAGCTAAAATGATAGCAGAAGAAAGAGTAAGCAAATTAGCCAAAGAAAAGGTTTTAGAACTTGGAGGGTTTTTAGTATCGGTAAAAGTGAACCCTCAAAATGGAATAAAAGTTTTTGTAGATAAAAATGAAGGAATATCTATTATAGAATGTTTACAAATTAGCCGGTATATTGAGAGCAAGCTAGATAGAGAAATTGAAGATTTTCAGCTTTCAGTTTCTTCTCCAGGATTGAGTAATCCATTTTTAGTGCAAGAACAATACCAAAAAAATATCGGAAAAGATGTTGTAATAAAACTAAAAGATGGCAAGAAAATAAAAGGAAAACTGCTTGCTTTTGATGAAAAACTAAAAATTGAAACAAGCAAAAAAGAAAAAGGAAAGAAAAAAATAATAAAACAGGAGAAAATAATTTCTTCTGAGGAAATAAAAGAAACAAAATTAATTATAAAATTTAAGAAATGAATATAGAGAATTTAATTGAGTCGTTTTCCGAGTTTAAAGAAGTAAAAAACATTAACAGAGAAACTATGATGAATATTTTGGAAGATGTTTTTAAATCGGTATTAGCCAAAAAATATGATGAAGCCGATAATTTTGATGTTATCATAAATGTAGATAAAGGAGATTTGGAAATTTGGAGAAACCGAGAAGTTGTAGAAGACGGCAAAGTAGAAGATCCTATTTCTCAGATAGCTCTTTCGGAGGCTCTAAAAATTGAGGATGATTATGAAGTAGGAGAGGAAGTTTCTGAGCAAATTGATTTTAGTACAGAATTTGGAAGAAGGCATGTGCTTTCTATTAGGCAAAACTTGCAGGCAAGAGTGCAGGATTTGAATAGAGAAGAGATTTTAAAGAAATATGAAGAAAGAATTGGAGAAATTGTAACAGGGGAGGTTTATCAGGTTTGGAGAAATGAAATTCTTTTACAGGATGATGATGGAAATGATTTAATTCTTCCAAAAGCAAATCAGATACCGAGAGATTTTTTTAGAAAAGGAGAAACAGTAAAAGCAGTAGTGCTTTCAGCAGAACTAAAAAATAACAAAGCTCTAATTACACTTTCTCGTATTGCTCCAGAATTTATAGAGCGACTTTTTGAAACAGAAGTTCCAGAGGTTTTTGATGGACTAATTACCATAAAAAAAGTAGTAAGAATGCCTGGTGAAAGAGCAAAAGTAGCAGTAGAATCTTATGATGATAGAATTGATCCTGTTGGAGCTTGTGTTGGGATGAAGG
This sequence comes from Flavobacteriales bacterium, assembly GCA_014381465.1. Taxonomy (GTDB): domain Bacteria; phylum Bacteroidota; class Bacteroidia; order Flavobacteriales; family BACL11; genus DUAL01. The sequence continues at coordinate 43,266 of JACNLP010000051.1, forward strand.
GTTCTAGAATTCACGGTATTGTTCGTGAACTTAGAAATGAAAATATTGATGTTATCAACTTCACTGAAAATACCCAACTGTTAATTACGCGTTCGCTTAGTCCTGCAAAAGTGAGTTCTATAAAGGTTAATGAAGACAACAATACAGCTGATGTGTATATGCAGCCCGACCAAGTATCTTTGGCTATTGGGAAAGGAGGGTTTAACATCAAATTAGCAGGACTGCTTACCGGATATGAAATTGATGTTTACAGAGATATGGATGAGATGATGGATGATGTGGCTATTGAAGAATTTTCTGATGAAATTGAAGGGTGGATAATTGATGAGTTAAAAGCAATTGGATGCGATTCAGCTAAAAGTGTATTGGAATTGGATGCAGAAGATTTAGTAAAAAGAACTGATTTGGAAATAGAAACTGTAGAGAATGTATTGTCAGTACTAAAAAGCGAATTTGAAACAGAAGATTAATTAAAACGAAAATATGTCAGAGAAAAAAATACGACTTAATAAGCTTACAAAAGAGTTAAATGTAGGAATTGATAGGATTTTATCTTTTCTTCAAGAGAAAGGACATGATGGATTTAACCCTACATCAAAAATATCTGATGATATTTATCAGTTACTTCTTGCTGAATTTCAGATGTCAAAGCAAGCAAAAATGGCTGCAAAAATTGTTGCTACCAAGCGAACAATGGAGCAAGAAAGTAAAGAACTAGCTGCTGATGAGGTAGAAAAAATAAAAGTAGAAACACCAAAATTAGGATTTAAAACAATGGGGAATATCGATTTGTCCAAAAATAAATCGGTAAAAGAAAAAAAAGAAGAAAGCCCTAAAGTCCAACCAAAAGCTGAGCCAAAAAAAGAAGAAAAAAAGGAAGATGTAATAAAAGCAAAATCGATAAAATTAAATTCTCCAAAGCTAACTGGAGAAAAAATAGATTTAGGAAAATTCCAACAAAAAAAGAAAAATCCTGTTGCTACATCATCTGAAGGTGGTATTGCTGGAAAGAAAAAAAGGAAACGACTTACAAAGAAAGTAAATCATGATAGATTTAAGGGCGGGAAACCCAAAAAGAAAAAATCAAATGTAGTTGAAGTTGATACGGAAGAAGCTCAAAAAAGAGTAAGAGAAACTTTAGCAAAACTACAAGGTGGAGGAAAGAAAACATCAGTAAAAAACAGAAGAGAAAAAAGAATTGCTCATAAGGAAATAGCTGATAAAGAAACAGCTGACTTGCAAGCCTCTAATAAGGTAATAAAAATTACTGAATTTGCTACAGCTGGGGAACTTGCAACTTTAATGGATGTTCAGGTTACAGAAATTATTTCAGCCCTTATGTCGCTTGGTCTTATGGTAACTGTGAATCAAAGATTGGAGGCCGATACTATCCAAATTATTGCAGAGGAGTTTGGATTTAAGGTAGAATTTGTTGGAGTGGAAGTACAAGAAGCAATTCAGGATGTTCAGGATAAAGAAGAAGATTTACAAAGCAGATCACCAATTGTTACTATTATGGGACATGTGGATCATGGGAAAACTTCTTTACTCGACTATATTAGAGATACTAATGTAATTGCTGGAGAATCAGGAGGGATTACTCAGCATATTGGGGCTTATGAAGTAACTTTAGATAATGGGAAACAAATCTCATTTTTAGATACTCCTGGCCATGAGGCATTTACTGCCATGCGAGCAAGGGGTGCAAAAGTTACCGATATTGTAGTAATTGTAATTGCTGCTGATGATAGAATTATGCCACAAACTAAGGAAGCAATTAGTCATGCACAAGCAGCTGGTGTTCCGCTTATTTTTGCAATAAATAAAATTGATAGAGAAGCCTCTGATGCTGAAAAGATAAAAGGAGCATTAGCCGAAATGAATCTTTTAGTAGAAGATTGGGGAGGAAAATTCCAAAGTCAGGATGTATCAGCAAAAACAGGTGTAGGAATCCCTGAGCTTTTAGAAAAAATAATATTAGAAGCCGAAATGCTGGATTTAAAAGCAAACCCAAACAGAGATGCAACAGGAGCTGTAATTGAAGCATCATTAGATAAAGGAAAAGGATATCTTACTACTATTTTGGTGCAAAATGGAACTTTAAAGATTGGGGATTATGTGCTCTCTGGAGGGTTTAGTGGAAAAGTAAAAGCTCTTTTGGACGAAAGAGGGAGCAATATTACTCAAGCAGGGCCAGCATCTCCAGCAGTTTTGTTGGGGCTTAATGGAGCTCCTCAATCGGGTGATACTTTTAATGTAATGCAAGACGAACAAGAAGCAAAAAAGATTGCTACTAAAAGAATGCAGCTTAAAAGAGAGCAAGGAGCTAGAACACAAAAACACATTACCCTTGATGAGATTGGAAGAAGAATTGCACTTGGTGATTTTAAGGAGATAAATATAATTGTAAAAGGAGATGTAGATGGCTCAATTGAGGCACTTTCTGATTCTTTAGAAAAACTTACCACTGAAGAAATAAGCGTGAATATTATCCATAAATCGGTGGGGCAAATATCCGAATCAGATGTGATGTTGGCATCTGCCTCTGAGGCCGTAATTATTGGTTTTCAGGTACGCCCATCATTTCAAGCAAGGAAATTAGCTGAAACCGAGCAAATTGATATCCGTCTTTATTCGGTAATATACAAAGCCATTGAGGAATTAAAACAAGCAATGGAGGGGATGCTTTCTCCTGACATTCAAGAAGAAATTGTTTGTAGTATTGAAATTAGAGAAATATTCAAAATTTCAAAAGTTGGAACTATTGCTGGCTGTATGGTTCTTGATGGGAAAATAAATCGAAACTCAAAAGTAAGAATTATTAGAGACGGAGTAGTTATTTATACAGGAGAATTATCCTCATTAAAACGATTTAAAGAAGATGCTAAAGAAGTAGCAAAAGGTTTTGAATGCGGACTTTCAATTGATAAATTTAACGATATAAAAGTAGGAGATATTGTAGAGGGTTTTGAAGAAAAGGAAATTAAAAGAAAACTTTCTTAATCTTTAAAAATGATTACTTTAGAAGGTACAATATAGCATCTGAACTTAGAACTGATTTCACTTTGTACTTTTTTGGCTTGTAGCTTGGTGTGAAAATTCCCAACCACCACTTTAAAATATGGTGCTTTGTGAGTTAGATACGCCCTAATTTCAGGAAAATTTTGTAAAAACCTTGTTCTTACTTCTTGTGCTTTTTCTCTATCAGTATTTGAGAAAATTTGAAGACGCCAACCCATTACCCCTTTCTCTTTATTTAGATTTATGTGCCTTTGAAGAAGATTTTTTACTCTTTGATCTCCTAAAAGAGAGGTTTCATAAGTTTGCAAACTATCGGTAGTTTGTCCAAAAGTTATTATAGGAACAAAGAAAAAAGCAACTAATAAATATTTTAACATTTTACAAAAGTAAGATAATGTTGTAATGCGGCAATGTGAAAGTTTAATAATTGAGAAAGGGTTGGATTAAATCGTTAGCGGCACTTTTTTATTAGCTGTTAGTTTTTCCACTGCTGATACAATGGCTTTTTTATCATAGCCACATTCGTTTCTTAACTCTTCTTGCGTGCCATGGTTTATAAATTCATCTGGTATGCCCAATCGAACTACTTCTGATTTATAGTTGTTATCTACCATAAACTCCAAAACAGCTGAGCCAAATCCACCTTGTAAACAGCCATCTTCAATAGTAATTATTTTGTCAAATTTTTGGAAAATAATATGGAGTAAATCCTCATCTAATGGTTTTACAAAACGCATATCATAATGAGCAATATTTAAGTCCATTTTTTTAAAATCCTCTCTAGCATTTATTACAAAATTTCCAGTATGCCCTATGCTTAGAATGGCTATTTCTGTTCCTTCATTTATTATTTTCCCCTTTCCAATTTCTAACTCTTCAAATGGTGTTTCCCAATTTTCCATTACGCCTTTTCCTCTTGGGTATCGAATAGAAAAAGGTCCTTTATTTGGTAGTTGTGCCGTGTACATCATATTGCGTAATTCCTGTTCATTCATTGGAGCAGCAACCACCATATTTGGAATACACCTAAGATAAGCAATATCATATGTTCCATGATGGGTAGCGCCATCTGCACCTACCAAACCACCTCTATCTAGGCAGAAAACAACATTCAAATTTTGAAGTGCCACATCATGTATAAGTTGGTCGTAAGCTCTTTGCATAAAAGAGGAATAAATATTGCAAAAAGGGATTAATCCTTGTGTGGCCATTCCAGCCGAAAAAGTAACTGCATGTTGTTCGGCAATTCCCACATCAAAAGTTCTTTCTGGCATTGCTTGCATCATCAAATTCAAAGAACTTCCACTTAGCATGGCTGGGCTTACCCCAACAATTTTTTCATTCTTTTTTGCCAGTTCAATAATGCTTTCCCCAAATACTTGCTGATATTTTATTGGAGCATCTTTTTTGCTTTTTTGCATTATTATTTTTCCGGTATCTTTTTCAAAAAGTCCTGGTGCATGCCACTTAGTTGCACAACCCTTTTCTGCAGGATTATATCCTTTCCCCTTTTTAGTAAGGCAATGTAAAATTTTAGGACCTGGAATATTTTTCAAATCTTTCAAAACAGTAGCCAAATGCTTTACATCATGCCCATCAATAGGTCCAAAATATCTAAAATTCAAAGATTCAAAATAATTACTTTCTCCAAGAAGTGTTGATTTTATAGCTCTTTCTACTTTTTGAGCCACCTTTTGGGCGTTGGGTCCAAATTGACTTATTTTCCCTAAAATCCGCCAAATTTTGTTTTTTGCTTTATTATAAGTTTTAGATGTAGAAATATCGGTTAAGTATTCTTTCAATGCCCCAACTGCTGGGTCAATAGACATGCAATTGTCATTCAAAATAACCAACAAATTAGAGTTTTCTGCCCCTGCATGATTTAACCCCTCAAAAGCCATTCCTGCCGTCATAGAACCATCTCCAATTATTGCAATATGCTGTTTATCTTTGTCGCCTTTTTGTTTTGAAGCAACTGCCATGCCTAGTGCTGCCGAAATGGAAGTAGAAGAATGTCCTGTTCCAAAAGTATCATATTTACTCTCGCTTCTTTTTGGAAAACCGCTAATTCCTTTATAAACCCTGTTAGTATGAAAGTTATCCTTTCTTTCAGTAAGTATTTTATGTCCGTATGCCTGATGTCCAACATCCCAAACTAATTGGTCTTTTGGGGTATTAAATACATAATGAAGTGCAATAGTAAGTTCCACTACTCCCAAACTTGCCCCTAAATGTCCGCCATTTTCGGAAACAATATCAATAATATATTGCCTAAGTTGCTTGCTTAATTTAGGTAATTGATTTTTTCTCAATTTCCTTAAATCGCTTGGCGAATTAATGATTTGTAATAAATCTCCCTGTTTGTACTTATTCATCTTATAAATAAAAAGGCATGTAAATTAGGCAAAGATAGGAAATCTTATCAAAAACATTATTTTTTTCTTATTTGCTATTTAAAAATCCAAATTATTACCTTTGTAGAAAAGAAAATTAATTTTAAAAAGAATGAAAATAAAAGAAATTCTAAAAGCAAAAGGCGAAAATCAAGAAGTAAAAATAAAAGGCTGGGTAAGAACTAAAAGGGGTAGCAAACATGTTTTCTTTATTGCCTTAAATGATGGCTCTACTATTAGTAACATTCAAATTGTAGCAGAAGGGGAAAATTTTTCAGAAGAATTAATTAAGCAAATAACTACTGGATCATGCATTGCTGCAGAAGGAAATTTGGTAGAATCAAAAGGTAGCGGACAAGCGGTTGAAATATTAGCTAATAAAATAGAAATTCTTGGTAGTGCTGATGCAGATGAGTATCCTTTGCAGCCTAAAAAGCACTCTTTAGAATTTTTAAGAGAAAAGGCACATTTACGATTTAGAACAAACACTTTTTCGGCTGTGTTTAGATTGCGACATGCTCTTACTTTTGCTGTTCACAAATTTTTTAACGATAAAGGTTTTTTCAATTTACACACCCCTATTATTACAGGAGCAGATGCGGAAGGTGCAGGAGAAATGTTTGGGGTTACTAATTTTGATTTAAGCAATATTCCAAAAAATGAAAATGGAGAAGTTGATTATTCTAAAGATTTTTTTGGAAGCAAAACCAACCTTACAGTTTCTGGGCAGCTAGAAGCAGAATTGGCGGCTTTGGCATTAGGGCAAGTATATACTTTTGGACCAACTTTTAGAGCAGAAAACTCTAATACATCAAGGCATTTGTCGGAATTTTGGATGATAGAACCAGAAGTTGCTTTTGCTGATTTGGATGATAATATGAATTTAGCAGAGGAATTTTTAAAATTCTGTATTCAATATTGCATTGATAATAATGCGGATGATTTGCGCTTTTTAGATAACAGATTAGAAGATCAAGAAAAGAATTTAAAAAAAGAAGAACGATCAGAAATGGGACTTTTAGAGCGGCTTCAATTTGTAATTGAAAATAATTTTCATAGATTAACTTATAGAGAGGCGATTGATATTTTACGCAACTCCAAACCCAATAAAAAGAAAAAGTTCCAATATATTATTGAAGGATTTGGTTCTGATTTGCAGTCCGAACACGAAAGGTATTTGGTAGAAAAGAAATTCAAAAAACCAGTAATTATTACTGATTACCCAAAAGGAATAAAGGCTTTTTACATGAAGCAAAACAAAGATGGGGAAACCGTTAGGGCAATGGATATTCTTTTTCCACTTATTGGAGAAATTATTGGAGGCTCTCAAAGAGAAGAAAACTTAGAACTTTTAGAAAAAAGGATGGACGAAATGGATGTAGATAAAAAAGAGTTATGGTGGTATCTGGAAACAAGAAAATTTGGAACTTGTGTGCATTCTGGCTTTGGTTTAGGTTTTGAAAGGTTGGTTATGTTTGTAACAGGAATGAAAAATATCAGAGATGTAATTCCCTTTCCAAGAACGCCACAGAATGCTGAATTTTAATGAACAAGCAAAGATTACAACAAAATCAGAAATTAAAATTATCCCCAAAACAAATTCAGTTTTTGGGGCTTTTGCAAATTCCGTTAACTTCATTAGAAAGTAGAATTGAAGAAGAATTAGAAAAAAATCCTGCTTTGGAAGAGGAGATTATAGAGGAAGAAGAATCGGATTCTCTACAAGAACAAAGCTACTACAAAAGAAACAATCCTGATTTTTTGCCCCCTCCAATTCCTGAAAAAGAGCAAACACTTTACGACTCTCTTTTAAAGCAACTGTCATTATTAAATTTGGACGAAAGAGAGTATGATTTGGCTGAGTATCTAATTGGTTACCTAGATGATAATGGTTATCTAACAAGAGATTTGTATATTATAGAAAATGATCTTTTGTTAAATCAGGATTTGGAAGTTTTGGAAAAAGAATTAGAGAAAGTTCTGCAAAAGATCCAAACTCTAGAACCAAAAGGAATTGGTGCCAGAAATTTAAAGGAGTGCCTGATTCTACAATTACTTGCAAAAGAACAAACAAATGTGATAAAAAATACAATTGATGTTTTGCAAAACTTTTATGATCCTTTTAGTAAAAAGAATTTCAAAGCCATTTTAAGAAATAGTGAAATAACAGAACGCCAATTAAAAACAGTTTATCTGGAGGTAGGAAAACTAAATCCAAATCCAGGAAGTTTGTTTTCTAATTCTGCTGAAATAACAAATTATATTATACCTGATTTTTCTGTTTCTGACTATAATGGAAAGCTAAATTTGAAGTTAAATAAAAGTAATAATCGACAAGTTTTTGTAAACAAACAATACGAAAAAATGCTTGTAGAAACCAAAGATAAAGATACGAAAGATTTTATAAAACAAAAAATTGAATCGGCACAATGGTTTGTAGATGCCATCAAGCAAAGAGAAAACACCCTGCAAAATGTGATGTTAGCTATTTTAGAATTTCAGCATGACTATTTTACTAGTGGAGATGAAAAAGATTTAAAACCAATGATATTGATGGATATTGCCCAAAAAGTAAATATGGACATTTCTACTATTTCAAGGGTTAGCAATAGCAAGTATGTAGAAACATTTTTTGGAACTTTTCTCTTGAAAGAACTTTTTTCTGAAGCATACAGAAAAGAAGATGGAACAGAAATCTCAAACAAAGAAATAAAGAAAACTTTAAAAGAAATTTTGGAAACAGAAGATAAAAAACAACCACTAAATGATGAAAAATTGGCGACACTTCTAGGGAAACAAGAGTATCATATTGCTAGAAGAACAGTAGCAAAATACAGGGAACAACTCCATATTCCTGTTGCCAGATTAAGAAGAGTTTTATAATGCGAATTTCTAAAATATTTTCTTTTGTCTTCCACCCCATTTTAATGCCAACTTACGCTATATTTCTCTTATTTACATTCACTCCTTTTCTTTCTGAGTTTATGAATATTTCACAAAAAACACAAATATTAAAACTGACTATAATCTTTACTTTTTTACTCCCTGTTTTTAGCGTATTAATACTTAAAAAGTTCAAAGTAGTAACCTCCATTTATATGGAAAACAGGAAGGAAAGAAGGTGGCCTTTGCTTCTTGCAATAGGATCGTATTATCTCCTTTTTCGCCTTTTTGATGCGATACATATTCACTATGTAATAATTCAACTTTTGCTTGGAGCCATGCTCATTTTGTTCCTTTCAGCTATTGTGTCTAATTTCTGGAAAATTTCCTTACACATGTTAGGAATTGGTGGAGTTATAGGTGCTTTTTTGGCAATACATTATTTATTTGGAGGAGATATTAATTTAATAATTACTATCATATTTTGTGCAGGATTAGTTGGGTTTTCTAGAATTAATGAAAAAGCACATAATCTTAAACAGGTTTATTTGGGATTTGTAGTAGGGGTAATTACAGAGTTTTTGATTTTTCTTTTTTAAGAAGAATATTCTAAAATTTGTTTATCATTGCAAAAAAACAAGAAATGAGCGAACCTTCTGCTAAGATAATTAAACCAAAAGTAGAAAGAAAGAGGCATATTGCAAAAACAATTACATGGCGTATTGTTGGTTCAATTGATACATTTATTATTAGTACATTTTTTACAAGTTCGATTGAAAAAGGATTTTTAATTGCTATTTTAGAAATAATTAGCAAAACAGTTTTATATTATTTTCATGAAAGAGCTTGGTATTCTTTTGATTGGAAACTAGGAGATCAAAAAAGGCACTTATTAAAGACTCTTAGTTGGAGATTTGTTGGTGCTATGGATACTATATTGCTTGTTATGATAGTCTCTTATTTTAAAGACGGAACAACTCAAGGAGCAATTAAAATAGCTCTTTCCATATTTTCGATAGAACTAATCTCCAAAATAATTTTATATTATTTGCACGAAAGAATTTGGCACAAATCTAATTGGGGCGTAATTAAAACAGAAGATTAATCATCTTCTTTGTAAAAATAATTAATATTTATCTCGGTATTTTCACCTCTTTCTTTTTCTAATTCTTCTTCTATTTCCCATTGGTATTTTTTGCGTTCAGGACCTTCATTTTTGTAGAATAAAGCAACTATAATTCCCGCCATCATTCCTGCTAAATGCCCTTCCCATGATACGCCTTCTTTTGTTGGAAGTACGCCCCATATCATTGAGCCATACAAGAAAATAATTACCATAGATACTGCTGATAATCTTGGGTTTTTTCGGATGATGCCACTTACAAATAAAAAAGAAGCTAAAGCATAAATAATGCCACTTGCCCCAATGTGAAATGATGGTCGCCCAATAATCCAAAGCCAAAAACCAGAGATAAAAAAGAGCCAAGCTAAAAGTTGAGGTGCGATTTTTTTATAAAAAGCAAATAACATACCTCCTAAAATTAAAATAGGATAAGAATTATTAATTAGATGAGTAAAATCTCTATGAATAAAAGGTGAAAAAAGAATACCTTTTAATCCGCTTGCAGTTTGAGGAAATACTCCAAATTGCACAAAAGAGATTTTAAAATTCATTTCAATAATCTTTACAGCCCACATGAGGATTAAAAAGGTAAAAGGAATAAATAAAATGGAAAAAAGTTCTTTTTTGCTTGAGCTGTTCATTAGTAATATTTGAAGCAATAAAAATAATAATTTACTTCTTTATTTAGCGTATTAAATTGTATTTTTACCTTAGATATGTCAAAGCCAAAAAAATTATTTTTAATTGATGCCTTTGCTTTAATTTATAGAGCATATTTTGCATTTATTAAAAACCCAAGAATCAATTCAAAAGGACTAAATACTTCTGCTATCTTTGGTTTTACAAACTCCTTAATTGAGGTAATCAACAAACAAAATCCATCTCATTTAGCGGTTGTTTTCGACACTAAAAAACCAACCCAAAGGCACATAGATTTTCCAGAATATAAAGCCCACAGAGAAGCAATGCCAGAAGGAATAAGTGAAGCATTGCCTTATATTGATAAATTATTGGAAGCAATGAAAATTCCAAAATTGTATAAAGATGGATTTGAAGCAGATGATGTAATTGGTACTTTAGCAAAAAAAGCGGAAAAGGAAGATTTTCAAGTTTTTATGATGACCTCAGACAAAGATTTTGCGCAACTGGTTACTGAAAATATATTTATGTACCGCCCAGGAAATAAATGGCAGCCAACTGCTGTTTGGGGAATCCCTGAAGTATTGGAAAAGTTTGATATACAAAGAGTAGATCAAGTAATTGACTTTTTAGGAATGATGGGCGATACTGCTGATAATATCCCTGGAATTCCTGGAGTTGGAAAAAAAACTGCCCAGAAATTTATTGCTGAATACGGAAGCATGGAAGGCTTATTTGAAAATACAGATAAGTTGAAAGGAAAAATGAAAGAGAAGGTAGAAACGGCAAAAGATATTGGCCTGCAATCCAAACAGTTAGTCACCATTATTACGGATGTGCCAATTGAATTTGATGCAGAAGATTTAAGGGTTGAAGCAAAAGATGAAGAAGCTATAAAATCTCTTTTTGAAGAATTAGAATTCCGTGCACTCTTGCCGAGAGTTTTGGCCTCTAAATCCAATACACAAGAAAAAAAAGTAACAGTAGAAACAGAAGAAAAAGTTCAGAGAGATGGAGGGCAAATGGATCTTTTTTCATCAACAGAGAGTGTGCTAAAAGAGCCAAAATCAATTCCCAATAATTACAAATTGATTACTACTATTGATGAAGCCAATAAAGTGTTGGCGTCATTTTCTGCAAAACAAAAATTTGCTATTGGGCTTTGTTGCACTACTTCCAATTTTTTAGATGCTAAGATTCTAGGGGTATCCATCTGCTGTGAAAAAGAACATTCGTTTTTTATTTTTCTACCTGAAAAAGAGTTGTCTAATTTACTCAGACCTTTATTAGAAAATGAAAGTGTTATACTTATTGGAAATGATTTAAAATTTCAGATAAAAGTACTAGCCCGAAACAACATCCAAGTAAAAGCCCAACTTTCTGATATTGGCATTTCCCATTATCTTTTACACCCTGATATGCGGCATGATTTAAGTATTCTAACGGAAAATCATTTGCATTACAGCATTAGTACTTTGGAGGATTTGATTGGGAAAGGAAAATTGAAAAAAGAAATTTTGGATTTAGAAAAGAATGATTTATCTAATTTTTACAATCAGCAAACAGATGCTATTTGGCAAATCCATTCTATATTTAACAAACAAATGAATGATGTAAAAGTTAATAAACTTTTTGAAGAAATTGAAATGCCTCTTGTAAAAGTATTGTCTAAAATGGAAATGCAGGGGTTTAAGATAGATGATAAAATGCTGGCTGATTACGCTTTAATTTTATCAGATGAAATAGAGAAAATCTCAAAAGAAATAAATAAATTATCTGGAGAAGATTTTAATATTGCCTCACCAAAACAATTAGGAGAAGTTTTGTTTGAAAAAATGAAACTCTCTAAAAAGGCGAAAAAGACAAAATCAGGGCAGTATTCCACATCAGAAGAAACGCTATTAAAATTAAAAGACAAGCATCCAATTATTAAGCAAATATTAGAGTATAGAGAAATTAAAAAATTGCTTTCTACCTATATTCTTGCATTGCCAGAATTAATCAGTGAGAAAACTAAAAGAATTCACACTACTTTTAATCAATCAGTAGCATCTACTGGAAGATTGAGTTCTATTAATCCTAATTTGCAAAACATTCCAATAAGGACTAAAAGAGGAAGAAAAACAAGAGAGGCCTTTGTGCCAAGAGATGAAAATTACACTTTAATGGCTGCTGATTATTCTCAAATTGAACTAAGAATAATGGCCTCATTAAGTAAAGATGAGGGGATGCTTACGGCTTTTAATAATGGTGTTGATATTCATACTGCTACTGCCGCAAAAGTTTTTAAAGTTGATGTTAAGGATGTGGATAGAAATATGCGTTCAAAGGCAAAATCAGTAAATTTTGGAATTATTTATGGAATCTCAGCTTTCGGACTTTCTCAAAATATTGGGGTTAGTCGTACAGAGGCAAAGGAAATAATTGATGAGTATTTTCAAGAATTTCCTAAAGTAAAAGAATATATGAATTTCTCTATTGACAAAGCAAGAGAGAATGAATTTGTGGAAACCATACTAGGAAGAAGAAGGTATTTGAAGGAGATTAATTCTAGAAACGGCATGCTTAGAGCAATGGCTGAAAGAAATGCAATAAATGCACCTATTCAAGGGTCAGCAGCTGATATTATCAAAAAAGCAATGATTGATATTCAATTGGAAATGGAGCAAATGCAAATGAAATCGAAAATGCTATTGCAAGTGCATGATGAATTAGTTTTTGATATGCATAATTCTGAATCAGAAGAATTAAAAGCCCTTGTAAAAGAGAAGATGGAACAAGCAGTAGAATTAAGCGTCCCCCTTATTGTGGATTTGGGTACAGGAGATAATTGGTTAGAAGCACACTAATTAGTTATTCTTTTTTTCGGAATAACAAATATAAAACTACTAATGCGATTACTCCAATAAAAGAAGGCCCTGCATCTTGAATGTTCCCAATAGGATCCCATCCTAAAAGTTTATCGTCAATTAAAAGTTGAACAATAACCCCTAAACAAAGAAAATAAAGGGCTAAAGAGATGATTTTTTTAAGTAATTTAGTGATTTGCTCAAATAACTTTTCCATAGTTCTTAGTTTTTAAATAGTTTTCAAACTTAAACTATAATTATTAATTTACAAAGTTTGTTGTTAAAATAAAATAGCCCTGCTAGATGCAGGGCTATTTTATATACTAATAGTTAATTTTATTTTCCGTTTAAAAGAGAAAATAAAACCATTAAACCAACTAGCCCTGCAAAACCTGCTCCTCCAAGACCATTGATTACTGCCATCACATTGTCAATAACAGTCATTCCAAACATTGCACCTCCTCCAAAAAGGATTTCAACTGCAATACCAAGCCCTAACACAGTCATAATAAGACCAGTCAAACCTTTAAAAAAACCGTTAAAGTACTTAAATACATTGTCCATAATAAAAAATAATTTGGTTAATACTGATGCCAAACTTAGAACATAATTTGCTTGAAACTAAAAAGTTGTATAAAAAATCTTTTAAAAGTTAGTTTTTGCCTCCTCAATTATTTTGTATAAATATCATAGTTTTAAATAACTAAAAATCAATACAATACATACAAGTATTTGATAATCAAAGCGGTAAAATGGACGGCTTTTTAAACATGAAAATGTTAAGAATTGTAAGGTGTTATAATTAACTGATAATCAATATGTAAAACGAAAAATTAGTGTAAAACAACTTAATAAGTACTAATTTAAGCTAACATCTCTAATTGATAGTATATTTTGCTCAAAACGGCTGGTATTTTGGATAATATACAACAACTTTTGGGCAACTATTTTAGTGCTTTCAAGTTCATTTTGGCTGTAATAGTCTGCAAATTTGCTTAAAAGCGGGAAGTTTTTGGGGTCAGAATTCCTAATTTGTAACTGCATATTAGTATCTACTACCCCTGGGTGAACAGAAAATACAGTTAGGTTTTTATGTTTTTCCTCAGCAATTACCTGGGTAAGCATATCTAGTGCAGACTTAGTAGCGCAATAAGTACTCCAAGAAGCAATTGCCTTATTGGCAGCCCCTGAGCCAATATTAATGAGTAGTTTTTTATCATCAGGATAAGTGGTAATAAATTTCCTACATAATATAGTAGGAGCAACTAAGTTAAGATTGTATTCCTTAATAATATCACTAGTTTGTTTTTTATCAAAAGGAACAATAGTGCCAATTGTTGCGGCATTATTTATAAGCAATACCTCATTATCAATATTAAAAGTAGGGAATACTAAATTATTTACTTGAGCTAAGTCACTTAAATCAATTTTAGTAAAAGTAAAGTTAGGGTGCTGAATTTTATTGGTACGGGAATAGCCATAAACATCAAAGTCATTTTTAAGAAGAAGTTCAGCAACTACTTTACCAATTCCGCCTCCTGTCCCTGTTATGAGTGCAGCTTTTTGCAATTTAAAGTTTTCCTAAAGCAGTTTCTAAATCAGAGATTAAGTCATCAATATCTTCTACTCCAACACTCAATCTTATTAAAGAATCAACCACCCCTGTTTTTTCTCTTTCCTCTTTAGGAATTGCAGCATGGGTCATAGATGCAGGGTGCCCACATAATGATTCAACACCTCCTAAACTTTCAGCTAAAGTGAAGTAGTGCGTATTAGAAACCACAGTAACAGCATCTTCCAATTTATTCCCTTTTAAGTTAAAGGATACCATTCCACCAAAGTCATCCATTTGTTTTTTTGCAATATCATGATTAGGATGAGATTCAAAGCCTGGCCAGTATACCTCACCAACTTTAGGATGAGACTTTAAGAAGTTTGCAATCACTTTTCCGTTTTCGCAATGTCTTTGCATCCTAAGGTGTAAAGTTTTTATTCCTCTTAATACTAGGAAAGAATCCATAGGACCAGGAACAGCACCACAGGAATTTTGTATAAAATATAATCTTTCAGCAAGAGCATCATCTTTACAGATTGCTGCCCCCATCACTACATCAGAATGACCACCCATGTATTTAGTAAGTGAGTGCATAACAATATCAGCCCCTAAATCCAAAGGCCTTTGTAAATAAGGAGTAGCAAAAGTATTATCCACCACAAAAATAAGGTTGTGCTTTTTGGAGATGGTTCCTAAACTCTCAATATCAATAATGTTTAGCATTGGGTTGGTTGGTGTTTCTGCCCAAATCATTTTTGTATTTTCATTGATATAGGATTCTACTTTATCCGCATTATCCATGCCAATAAAATGAAATTTGATGCCATAGAATTCAAATATCTTAGTAAAAATACGGTAAGTACCTCCGTACAAGTCATTAGTAGAAATTACCTCATCACCAGGGGAAAGTAGTTTAATGATAGCATCAATTGCTCCAAGTCCAGAACCAAAACACAAACCATGCGTACCGTTTTCCAAAGCCGCCAAGTTTTTTTCCAAAGCACTTCTTGTTGGGTTTCCAGTACGGGAATATTCATATCCTTTATGATCGCCAGGAGAGGCTTGTATATAAGTTGAGGTTTGGTAGATAGGCGTCATTACTGCTCCTGTAGTAGGGTCAGCTTCTTGCCCTGCATGTATGGTTTTAGTTCCGAATTTCATTGCGAATTTTTATGATTAATATCTCATTTCTTAGTGAGCAAATTTAGGATTTATTACTACATAAAAACCTACTTTTGCCATCAAAATAAATTAAAAATGGGAGGGAAGGTATTTTCACATATTTCTATCTTTTTTGCAAACTTCATTTATGCATTAACTTACACTTTTGCTAAGGATGTAATGCCTGATTTTGTGAGTCCGTTTGCATTTATTTTGATGCGTGCTGTTGGTGCTGTATTGCTCTTTTGGCTTACTTATTTGCTTTTTGTTCGTGAAAAAATGGAGCGTAAAGATCTTGTAAGAGCAGCTGTTGCAGGGGTATTTGGTGTGGCTCTTAATCAGTTGTTATTTTTTAAAGGGCTTAATATGACTACCCCAATTAATGCTTCTATCATCATGACCTCAAACCCTATAATGGTGCTTGTAATGTCCTATTTTATACTTGGAGAAAAAATTACTTTAAGAAAGGCAATAGGAATCATTTTAGGAATTATTGGCGCATCAACTTTGATACTTAATGGCTCAGTACTTTCCTTAAATCCTGATCATATGTTAGGGAATTTCTTCATTTTGATAAATGCAGCATCTTATGCTGTTTTTTTAGTAGTTGTTAAACCTCTGATGCAAAAATACAATCCTATAACTGTAATGACGGCTGTTTTTACTTTTGGAACGATTTATGTAATTCCGTTTGGGTTAGACGGCTTACTTAATGTTAAGTTCAATGAGTTGCCAGTTACTATTATATATGAGATTCTGTTTGTAGTTATTGCAACTACTTATTTGGCTTATATGCTAAATTCTGCAGCATTAAAAAACCTAAGACCATCAGTAGTTAGTATGTACATTTACTCCCAACCAATTTTAGCAACCATAGTTGCAATTTATCTTGGTAGCGATTTTGTTACACAAAACAAAGTTGTTTCAGCAATTATCATTTTTGTTGGTGTGTATTTGGTAAGTGTTCGTTCCTTAAAGGACAGAAAGCAGAAACTTTCTTAAATTTGCAAAAAATATTTTTCTGATGATTCAATCAATGACAGGCTATGGAAAAGCCGAGCTAAACCTAACAAATGCTAACTTTACTATTGAAGTAAGGTCGCTTAATTCAAAACAAATAGATGCCAATGTAAAGATGTCATCTATTTATAGAGATAAGGAAATAGGGCTAAGAAAATTACTTTCTGAAAAACTAAAAAGAGGGAAAATTGAACTTTCTATTTGGAGGGAATCTTCAGAATCCAATGCTAAGTATACTTTAAATACTGAGTTGATAAAAGAGTATTTTTCTCAGATTAAGTTAGTAACTAATGACCTAAACTTAAACAGTAAGGACATTATGCCAAGCTTATTAAAAATGCCAGAAGTGTTGGTAAAAGGTGAAGAGAAAGCAGATGAAAATGAGTGGGATGAAATAGCCAAAGGAGTAGATACTGCAATTGCTAATATCCTTCAATTCCGATTGGATGAAGGAAAAAAATTAGAAGAAGATATTACGGAAAGGATTAACAAACTAGCCACTTTATTGGTTGAAGTAGCCCCTTTTGCAAAAGCAAGAATTGAAAAGGTAAAACAAAGCCTTGCCGAGAAACTTACTGAGATTGACACTAAGAACATAGATGAAAACAGGTTTGAACAGGAGTTAATCTATTACTTAGAAAAACAAGATATAACAGAAGAACAAGTAAGGTTAGATGCTCATTTAAACTACTTTATTGAGACTATGAAAACTGATTCCCCAAACGGAAAGAAACTAGGTTTCATTGGACAAGAAATAGGTAGAGAAATAAATACAATTGGGTCTAAATCATCAGATGCAGGAATGCAAAAAATTGTAGTGCAAATGAAAGATGAGTTAGAAAAAATTAAGGAGCAATTATTAAACATTCTGTAGTGGGAAAACTCATTGTTATATCAGCACCCTCAGGAGCAGGAAAAACTTCCATTGTTCATTATTTACTTAAAAGTATGGATGAACTTTCTTTTTCTGTTTCAGCTTGTAGCCGTGAAAAAAGAGAAAATGAAATAGATGGAAAGGATTATCATTTTTTAGGAATAGAGGGTTTCCAGAATAAAATAAAAGAAGATGCGTTCTTAGAATGGGAACAGGTATATGAAAACCAGTATTACGGAACCCTAAAATCGGAAGTAGAAAGAATTTGGAATGAAGGGAAAACTGTAATTTTTGATGTAGATGTAGTAGGTGGATTAAATATTAAAAAGCAATATCCTAAGGAGTGTTTATCTATTTTTATTATGCCACCATCTATAGAGGTTTTGGCAGAACGATTAATTGGAAGAGGATCAGAATCAGATGAGAGTTTACAAAAAAGATTGGATAAAGCAGCAGAGGAAATAGCACAAAATCAGGAGTTTGATGCAGTTATACTAAATGATGATTTTGAGATAGCTTGTGAGGAAACTCAAGATGTAATCACAAATTTTATTAAGTCATAAATATGAAGATAGGTCTGTTTTTTGGTAGTTTTAATCCTATGCATGTGGGGCATAAAATTATTGCCTCCTATTTAGCAGAGTTTTCTGACTTAGAAAAGGTGTTATTTGTAGTTTCTCCTCAAAATCCTTTGAAACAAAAAAGGACTTTATTGGATCAAAACCATAGGTTGCAAATTATAAGAGCAGAATTAGAAGATATTGAAAAT
Source organism: Flavobacteriales bacterium (assembly GCA_014381465.1). Classification (GTDB taxonomy): domain Bacteria; phylum Bacteroidota; class Bacteroidia; order Flavobacteriales; family BACL11; genus DUAL01. The sequence continues at coordinate 61,553 of JACNLP010000051.1, forward strand.
TTAGCTGTTTCGGATGTTGAATTTAATATGCCACAACCCTCTTACACTATTGATACTTTAGTTAGGTTGAAAGAACAACACCCAGAGCATGAGTATGCAATAATTATGGGAGCAGATAATTTGCAGAATTTTCATAAGTGGAAAAATTTTGAACAGATTTTAGCAGATTATTCTGTGTATGTGTACCCAAGGCATGGCTATGAAGTGGAGGGTTCGCATGAAAACATTCATCTTATTAAAGGAGTTCCTCAAATGGAAATATCGGCTTCATTCATCAGAAATTCGATTAAAGAAGGAAAAGACATCTCTTATTTGATGCCAGAAAAAGCTTGGAAATATACGGATGAAATGAATTTTTATAAAAAGTAAGATAGTTATTGGTTGCTAGTTTGTAGTTGTTAGAAATTAGAAAAGTGATGAAAGATAAGATAGAAAATAGAAAACAAAAGAAAGAAACATCTGTCATACTGAATGTAATGAAGTATCTCGGTTTTAGAGATGTTTGGCTTTGCCGATTAAACATCAATTCGACTTACGCTCAACATGACAAATTTTTATTATTTGTTTCTATACTTTTTATTACCTCTTGCACTACTCTTAAAAGTATAGAACAACAAGATGAAATTATTCCTATCCCAGTTAGAACAATAAGTTCGGAGTCAGTTAATTCCTATACAGGCTGGTGGGTATATGGAGAGGGACAACATATTTTTAAAGATGAACAAACACTTGAAGAATATGAAATGGAGTTTCCAAATGAGAATATGGAAGAATTAGTGGAGCTCTACCTAGCAGTTTGCGAGATGGAATATTTCCCTATGGAATGCAAAATGACAGGAACTTTGAGTGGTAATATTCTTATGGTTCAATCCTTTGAAATTCTTTACATACAAGGTTGTGGGGAGTAGGACTTAGACTTTAGATGCTAGACCGCTCCGCTTTTAGATAATAGACTAAGATCAAATTTCCTGTCTAAACACTCATAGCTAAATACTCATATCTACTTTAAAATTATCCTAACTTTGCAAAAAACAATTCCACAAAAGGAGTACCCTATGAAATTTGAAGATTTAAACTTACACCCTACTTTATTAAAAGCAGTAGCCGATCAGAATTATACTGAGCCAACTGCCATACAAGCGCAAGCCATTCCTTTAATCCTAAAGAATAATGATGTGCTTGGAACTGCACAAACAGGAACAGGAAAAACAGCTGCATTTGCTTTGCCTATTTTACATCATTTAGTAAAGGAAAAGGAGAGCCAAAGTAAAACAAAAATAAGAGCTTTGGTGGTTACCCCAACAAGAGAATTGGCCATACAAATTGCTGAGAATTTTACTGCTTATTCTAAATATAATGGAATAAAAAACACGGTTATTTTTGGTGGAGTAAAACAGATGAAACAAGTTAAAAGATTAAATGATGGAGTAGATGTATTAATTGCCACTCCTGGTAGGTTGTTGGATTTGATGGGGCAGGGCTATATTTCCTTAAAAGATGTTGGTTATTTTGTGTTGGATGAAGCAGATAGAATGTTGGATATGGGTTTTATTCATGACATTAAAAAACTATTAGAAAAGCTTCCAAAAAAGAGACAATCTTTATTTTTCTCAGCTACTATGCCAAATAATATTCTTAAGCTTTCCAATACTATTTTGTATAATCCTAAAAAGGTAGCGGTTCATCAGGTTTCTACAACTGCCGAAACAATACAGCAATCTATTTATTATACGAATAAGCATGATAAGAAGGCCCTGCTTTTTCATATTTTAAAGAATAAAGAGATTAAACAAATCCTGGTGTTTTCCAGAACCAAACATGGTGCAGATAGGATAGTGCGTAATCTGAAAAAGAATAATATTCAGTCGGCTGCCATTCATGGAGATAAGTCGCAACCTCAAAGGCAAAAGGCATTAGAATCGTTTAAAAATAATACGATAAGGGTATTAGTTGCTACTGATATTGCTGCAAGAGGGATTGATATTGACAAACTAACTTATGTGCTTAATTATGACATTCCTAATGAGCCAGAAACTTATGTGCACAGGATAGGAAGATGTGGTAGAGCAGGAGAGCAAGGACTTTCAATTTCAATTTGTGAGCCAGAAGAAAATGTTTATGCTCGTGATATTGAGAAACTAATAAAGCAAAAAATTACAGCAATAAAAAATCATCCTTTTCCGCAAACGGATAACCCTATGAATGCTCAGCAGAAGAAAGAGTTTGAGAAAGAAAAAAACAGAAAAAGACAAGAGTTTTTTGCCAACAGAAAGAAAAAAAGGAATGCTGCTGGAGGTAATAATAACCGAAATAATAGAAGGTAAAAAAATAGACAAAAAACTCCCCTCCTTGGAGGGGGTGGGTTCTAAAATCTAATTAATATGACTGATAAAACAAAATCTGAAAATACTCAACCTAACAATCCTTTACACGGAATACGGTTAATTGATATCCTTGAATACTTGGTGGATGAATATGGTTGGGAGGAATTAGGTTATGAAATCAATATCAATTGTTTTACGAATAATCCTTCAATAAAATCGAGCCTTAAGTTTTTAAGAAAAACCCAGTGGGCAAGAAAAAAAGTAGAAAATCTTTATTTAAAAACGATTAAGGAATAGTTTATTAATGACTATGCGAATGTCCATCACCATGGGAATGTTCGTGTTTATTAATCTCATCTCTTTGTCAATATATTTAGCCATATAAAAAGTTATTGCCTTTATTCTATTAACACATATCTTCAGGTTTTACCCACTCATCAAATTCCTCTGCAGTTAGGTAGCCCAAGTTTATACTTTCTTCTTTTAGGGTTGTTCCGTTTTGGTGAGCAGTTTTTGCAATTTTAGCTGCTTTTTCATACCCAATTTTAGTGTTCAATGCAGTAACTAACATTAAAGAGTTGTCTAAATTTTTCTTTAAATTATCATAGTTTGCTTCTATTCCACTTGCACAATTTTCATCAAAGGAAACACAAGCATCACCAATTAATCGTGCTGATTGTAAAAAGTTGGTAGCCATAACTGGCTTAAATACATTCAGTTCGTAATGTCCTTGCATTCCTCCAACAGAAATTGCAGTATCATTACCCATTACTTGTGCACAAACCATAGTCATTGCCTCAGCTTGTGTTGGGTTTACTTTTCCTGGCATAATGGAAGATCCTGGCTCATTTGCTGGAATAATAATTTCTCCAATTCCACTTCTTGGTCCTGATGCCAATAAACGAATATCATTAGCAATTTTATTTAAAGAAACTGCCAATTGTTTTAATGCTCCATGGCTTTCAACAATTGCATCATGAGCGGCAAGTGCTTCAAATTTATTATCTGCAGTTATAAAAGGTAGTTCTGTAAAATCTGCAATATATTTTGCTACAAGTTTGGAATATCCTTCAGGAGTATTAATTCCTGTTCCTACTGCAGTTCCTCCAAGTGCAAGTTCACTTAGGTGAGTAAGTGTATTGTTCAATGCTTTTAATCCGTGATCTAATTGAGAAACATAAGCAGAAAATTCTTGTCCTAAAGTTAAAGGAGTTGCATCCATTAGGTGTGTTCTACCAATTTTCACAACATTCATAAATTCCTTTGATTTTGCATCAAGAGTATTTCTTAGTTGAGTCACTCCAGGAATAGTAGTTTCAATAATCATTTTATAAGCTGCAATATGCATTCCGGTAGGGAAGGTGTCATTCGAGCTTTGTGATTTATTTACATCATCATTTGGGTGAATTAATTTTGCAGCATCCTCCAAGCTTCCCCCATTTATAACATGAGCCCTGTTTGCAATTACTTCATTTGTATTCATATTGGATTGTGTTCCGCTCCCTGTTTGCCATACTACTAAAGGAAATTGCTCATCATGTTTTCCTTCCAATATTTCATCACACACTTTTGAAATCAAATCTCTTTTTTCAGTAGAGAGAACTCCAAGCT
>JACNLP010000063.1 GCA_014381465.1 Flavobacteriales bacterium
TCTTCATTTTTTTAATTTTTGTCAAATATAGGAATAAAAAAGTAGCCCCACCAAGAATCGAACTTGGATCTAAAGTTTAGGAAACTTCTATTCTATCCATTGAACTATGGGGCTAGGTTATTTTATAATTAACTTTTTCTCTACCGTTCCATCATTGTAAATGTAGAATAGTGGGGCATTATAAGTTAACTTAGATTCCCTGCCCAACACATCAATAATGCGAATAAGCATTTTTTCATTTTGAAAATTCTGAGAAATAGAAGTCGTTTGATTGCAAGGTAAAAGGTTGTACAAAAAGTCAGAAGTAAAATTTACCGCTTGTATAAATTTGGAATTAGAATTACCACTTGCTGCCCAATTATGATCTTCTCCTTGAAAGCTAAGATGGTCGTTTAAAAGCCCAACACTATCTGCCCTTGCATGCATTTCCCCCGAACCACAAAGAGTTAAAATATTTGGATTATTAAGTGCTGGTGCACAATTATAGCTTACCGTTTGGTCGGCAGTTCCTTGGCAACTTACCATTGGTTCATCATTTGAGTCAATCCAATAAGTTTCATTTACACCACCTGCAAAACTATATACAGCAGATACCTGAGAAGAAAAACCATCATTGCCAGAATCTCCCTCTAAAGTACCTCCAATTGCTGGCAATAACACTTGAATAGTAGCTGATAAATCAGAAATACTATCGATAAAAGCAGTATGCAATGTTGCTACAGCTCCAGCTGAATATCCTCCAATAAAAATGGTATTTGGGTCAATTCCATAAGTATCACCATTAGCATAATCTTTTCTGAAATATCTTATCCCTGCTTTTAAATCGGCTACTGCTTTTAGTACTGCTTTGTACTGCTCGGTATTGCTTGTTAAAAATGAAATAATATTTGCTAACCTATAATTTAAAGAAACTGCTACATAACCTCTTTTTGCAAAGGCATTACAAAAATCTACACAATCACTAGATGATTTATCCCCAGCATAAAATGAGCCACCATGTAAATAAAAAATAACAGGTCGGTTAATTACCGTATCCCCACTTGCAGTATAGATATCCATTCTGTGCTCCAATCCTGTGTAAACATCAGAATAGTTAACAGTAGTTACATCCGTACTTGTAAATATTTCGGTTTGATAACGACCATTGCATTGTGCAAAAGTAAAAGCACTAATAAGAGTTAAAACAAGGAGTGTAGATAGTTTTTTCATAGCTTATTAAATTTTAGATTGCGAATATACAATTTATTATGTATGCATAGCAAATACTATTGCTTTAATTTTTCTAATTGCTGCTCAATCTGCTCATCTTCAATCTTTTCAAATAAATGAGTAGCTTTATTAATTTTATGATTATCAGGAATTATAATACCTCCAGCATCTTCCCATCTCACATCCTTCAAGTCTAATATGTTTTTTAACTTATCAGATGAAAAAGGCATAAAAGGTTCAGAGAGAATAGCTAATGATGCTGAAATCTGCATAGCAATATTCATGATAGTTTCTGTTCTTGATTCATTAGTTTTCTTCAGCTTCCAAGGTTCAGTATCGGCAAGGTATTTATTACCTAATCGTGCTAAATTCATGAATTCTCCAAGTGCTTCACGGAACCTAAATTTCTCAATTGAATTAGCAATCTTATTTGGGAACTCAGTAAGTTTTGCTAAAACCTCTTTGTCATATTCCTCTAGATTGTTTTGTGAAGGGACTTTGCCTTCCCAATATTTGTTGGTTAAAACCACAACACGATTAATAAAGTTACCAAAGATAGCTACCAATTCGTTATTGTTCCTTGCTTGAAAATCAGCCCAAGTAAAATCAGTGTCTTTACTTTCAGGAGCTGTAGCACAAAGTGCATATCTAAGGGAATCCTCTTTCCCTTTAAAGTCTTCTAAATATTCATGCAACCAAATTGCCCAATTACGAGAAGTGGATAATTTTTCTCCTTCTAAATTTAAAAATTCATTTGCAGGAACATTAGTTGGTAATATATAACCCTCATGTGCTTTTAAGATGATGGGAAAAATAATACAATGAAAAACAATATTATCTTTTCCAATAAAGTGTACCAATTCAGTTTCTTCATTTTTCCAGTAATCTTCCCAGTTTTTACCATTGTCAATAGCCCATTGCTTGGTAGCTGAAATATAACCAATAGGTGCATCAAGCCAAACATAAAGTACTTTACCTTCTGCATTTTCTACTGGAACTTTCACCCCCCATTCCAAATCACGAGTCATAGCTCTCTCTTGTAACCCTCCATCAATCCATGATTTACATTGTCCAATTACTTGACTTCTCCATTCTTTTGAATTATGATGATTTTCTCCTTCTAAATTCCCATTTTCTATCCATGGTTTAAGCCATTTTTCATGATCTTGCATTGGTAAATACCAATGAGATGTTTCTTTTTTTATTGGTGTGTTTCCACTTAAAGTTGATTTAGGATTTATTAATTCTTCAGGACTTAGTGTAGAGCCACATTTTTCACATTGGTCGCCATAAGCTCCATCAGCATTACACTTTGGGCATTCGCCACTAATGTATCTGTCAGCTAAAAATTGCTTATTTTCTTCATCATAAAATTGCTTAGATGTCTTTTTAGTGAACACATTTTTCTTCTCCAAAGTATTGAAAAAATCTTGTGCCGTTTCATGGTGTAATTTGTCTGATGTTCTGTGATAGATGCTGAAATCTATCCCAAAATCAGCAAATGCTTTTTTATTAATATTGTGATATTTATCTACAATTTCTTGCGGACTAACGCCATCTTTTTTTGCGCGCAAAGTAATTGCAGCACCATGTTCATCCGAACCACAAACAAAGGCAACATCATGTCCTTTTCCTTTTAAATATCTTACATAAATATCTGCTGGTAAATATGCCCCAGCAATATGCCCGATATGCAAAGGGCCATTAGCGTAAGGTAGTGCTGAAGTAACTGTGTATCTTTTTGTGCTCATTTCTCTCAGAAAAAATTATTTTCGCAAAGATAATATTTAGATATTAGACCACTAGGCTTTTAGTATTTAGATATTAGACAAAAAATGTTGTTAAACTAAGCGAAAGTGTTGGATCTTGTTTTTGAACATTTTTATTAGATAGAAAGATAATTAGAACCAAATATACAACTGCAATGAGAAATTTAAAAATTGGTGATAAGATTGGTATTATTTCTACTGCTCGAAAAATTTCTTTGGAGGAATTAAAACCAGCAATAAAAGTATTGGAGAGTTGGGGATTAAAAATTGTTTTTGGAGATAACTTATTCTCATCTGATAATCAGTTTTCTGGCACTATTGAGCAGAGAACTGCTGATTTGCAAAGTATGATTGATGATGATTCCATCAAAGCGATTTTGTGCGCAAGAGGTGGCTATGGCACAGTTCAAATTATTGACAATATCGATTTTTCTTCTTTGAAAAAAAATCCGAAATGGATAATTGGTTATAGTGATGTTACTGTTTTGCATTCGCATTTGAACAGATTGGGCATTGCGACTTTACACGCAATTATGCCTATAAATTTTGAAACAAATACTAAGGAAAGTTTGGGATCATTAAAAAACTCTCTTTTTGGAAACGAGAATAATATTTTATGTGAACCTCATTCCTTTAATAAATTTGGAAAAGTGGAAGCTGAAGTTGTAGGAGGAAATCTTTCAATTTTATATAGTTTATTGGGTTCTGATTCGGACATTAACACAGATGGAAAAATACTTTTTATTGAAGATTTGGATGAATATCTTTATCATATTGATAGGATGATGATGAATTTAAAGAGAAATGGTAAGTTTGAAAAATTAAAAGGCTTAATTGTAGGGGGGATGAGTGATATGAATGATAATGCAATTCCTTTTGGGAAAACAGCTCAAGAAATAATTTTGGAACATACTAGAGAATATAATTTCCCCATTTGTTTTGGTTTTCCTGCTGGGCATTTAGAAGATAATAGGTGCATAATATTAGGAGAAAAATCAGTATTAGAAATTTCTGCAAAAAAAGTAAGATTAACTTACTCTTATTAAGGTTGGTTCTAATTGAAAAACCGTATTTTCGCCTCTCATGAAAAAAATTAGAAATTTTTGCATTATTGCCCATATCGACCATGGGAAAAGCACCCTTGCTGATAGGCTACTGGAATTTACTGGCACAGTTACCAAAAGGGATGCGCAAGAGCAGCTTTTGGATAATATGGATTTGGAGCGTGAAAGAGGGATAACGATTAAGAGCCATGCCATTCAGATGGAACATGATGGCTATATCCTTAATTTGATAGACACTCCTGGGCATGTGGATTTTTCTTATGAAGTCTCCCGCTCTATTGCCGCTTGTGAAGGGGCTTTGCTTATTGTTGATGCCGCACAAGGGATTCAAGCGCAAACTATTTCCAATTTGTATTTGGCTTTGGAAAATGATTTAGAAATTATTCCTGTTGTAAATAAAGTAGATTTACCTTCTGCCGAACCAGAAGTAGTTGCTGATCAAATTATTGATCTAATTGGCTGTAGGGAAGATGAAATAATTCCTGCAAGTGCAAAAACTGGTATTGGAATTGAAAATATTTTAAAGGCAATTATTGAAAGAGTTCCGCCTCCAAAGGGCGATATAAACAAGCCTCTTCAAGCTATGATTTTTGATTCAGTTTATAATCCTTTCAGAGGGATTGAGGCTTATTTCAAAATACTAAATGGAGAAATAAAAAAAGGAGACAAAGTAAAATTTATCGCCACAGGAAAAGAATATTTTGCGGATGAAATTGGGGCTTTGAAATTTAAGCAAGAGCCAAAAAAAATAATGAGTGCTGGGGAGGTTGGTTATATTATTTCTGGAATAAAAGAAGCTAGAGAAGTAAAAGTTGGAGATACCATTACCACTGTCGAGAATCCTGCCTCTGAGGCAATTCATGGTTTTGAAGATGTAAAGCCAATGGTCTTTGCAGGAATTTATCCGGTAGATACAGATGATTATGAAGAGCTGAGAAATTCCATGGAAAAACTGCAACTAAATGACGCCTCTTTAACTTATGAGCCAGAATCATCCACTGCACTCGGATTTGGTTTTAGGTGTGGGTTTTTAGGAATGCTTCACATGGAAATTATTCAAGAAAGATTGGAAAGGGAATTCGATATGACTGTAATTACAACCGTGCCGAATGTATCTTATTTTGCCTATACCACAAAGGGGGAGAAGTTGGCAATTCATAACCCTTCTGATTTGCCTGATGGCAGCATTTTAGATTATGTGGAAGAGCCATATATTAGGGCTCAAATTATAACCAAATCGGACTATGTTGGTACTATAATGACTCTTTGTATTGAAAAAAGAGGGGAGTTAAAAAATCAAGTTTATCTTACAACCGATAGAGTGGAGTTATCTTTTGAAATGCCATTGGGCGAAATTGTTTTCGATTTTTACGATAAGCTAAAAACGGTTTCAAGGGGTTATGCATCCTTTGATTATCAGCCTTTGGATTATAAGCGTTCTAATTTGGCAAAGCTGGATATCTTACTAAATGGCGATCAAGTGGATGCACTTTCGGCACTTATACATAGGGATCATGCTTATACTTTTGGGAAAAAGATTTGTTTAAAATTGCGAGAACTCATCCCAAGACAACAATTTGATATTGCCATTCAATCGGCTATTGGCTCTAAAATTATTTCGCGTGAAACTGTAAAAGCATTAAGGAAAGATGTAACGGCAAAATGCTATGGGGGAGATATTACTAGAAAGAGGAAACTCTTGGAAAAACAGAAAAAAGGAAAGAAAAGAATGCGACAAGTTGGAAGTGTTGAAATTCCACAAAATGCTTTTATGGCAGTTTTGAAATTGGATGATTAATTAAAAAAAGATTTAAAACCGCTACGCTTTTAGCTGTTTAGACTACAGAAAAAAGAGAAAACAAACAACTAAAAACCAGTAACTATATAACTAAAAACAATAAAGATGGGCAGAGCATTTGAATTCAGGAAAGCTAGAAAAATGAAAAGGTGGTCGAAAATGGCCAAAACTTTTACACGAATAGGGAAGGATATTGTTATTGCCGTAAAAGATGGTGGCTCAAATCCGGAAACAAATGCTCGGTTAAGACAAGTAATCCAAAATGCTAAAACGGCAAATATGCCAAAGGAAAATGTGGAACGCGCCATTAAAAAAGCGAGCGGAACGGATGCTGCAAACTATACAGAAATGAGCTTGGAAGGATACGCTCCTCATGGGATTGCGGTTTTTATGGATTGTACCACTGACAATAATAACCGAACGGTTGCAGATGTTCGTTCTTATTTTAGTAAATGTGATGGGAATTTAGGTACGAATGGTTCTTTGGAATTTATTTTTGATAGAAAAGGTGTTTTCACCATTAATCCAGAACAAATAAAAATGGATTTGGAAGAGTTGGAAATGGAATTGATTGATGGCGGATTGGAAGAGTTGGAGCAAGATGAAGAAGCAATAACCCTTTATTGCGATTTTCCAGAATTTAGTAATATGCAGAAATGTTTGGAGAACTTAAATATTGAAATTCAGAATTCAGAATTGCAAAGAATCCCAAACACCATGAAAACAATAAGTGTAGAAGACGCAAAATTAGTTTTAAAATTGTTAGATTTATTGGAAGAAAATGATGATGTACAGCAAGTGTTTCATAATATGGAATTAACTGAAGAAATCCTAAAATCAATGGAAGAATAATGGATTTTATTACTATTGATGAGCATATTACTTTATCCCCTTTGACAAAAAAGGATTTTCCTGTTTTTATTGCTAGAATTAACGATTTTGAAATCTATAAAAACACTTGTAATATTCCTTATCCTTACACTTTAAAAGATGCGGAAGATGCCCTTATTCATTTTGAAAACAGATCTAAAAACTATGGTAAAAACACATCTTGGTCTATAAGAAAAGATGAGGAAGTAATTGGAGGATTTGGATTTCAAATTTCCCAAAAAAGCCACAAAACAGAATTTGGATATTGGCTTGCAAAAGATTTTTGGGGAAAAGGAATTATGACAAAAGTAGTTGCTAAAATGTGTGAAGTTGGTTTTGAAAATTATAATTTTGATAGAATTCAAGCGCATATATTTGAAAATAATATTGCTTCTTGCAAGGTGTTAGAAAAATGTGGTTTTACCTTAGAGGCTGCTTGTCTCAAAAAACATTATAAGAAGGATGGAAAAATATTTAACGGAAAATTATACGCAAAAACAAAATAAATGAATGTATTAATATTAGGAAGTGGAGGAAGAGAGCATGCATTTGCATGGAAGATTGCAGAATCTAGTTTATGCAAAAAACTATTAATTGCACCAGGGAATGCGGGCACTTCACAAGTAGGAATAAATGTAGATATTAATGTAACGGATTTTGAATCTATAAAAAAGCTAGCATTAAAAGAAGAAATAGATATGCTAATTGTAGGGCCAGAAGACCCTTTAGTAAAAGGTATTTTTGATTTTTTCCAAAAGGATGAGAAATTGAAAGAGATTACTGTAATTGGGCCTTCAAAACAAGGGGCAAAATTAGAGGGGAGCAAAGAATTTGCAAAAGAGTTTATGCAGAAATATGATATTCCAACTGCAAAATACCAAGCATTTACCAAAAACACTTTGAAGGAAGGGTATGCTTTTTTAGAAAGTTTGGAAGCTCCTTATGTTTTAAAGGCAGATGGATTGGCTGCAGGGAAAGGCGTATTGATTTTGGAAAATTTGGAAGAAGCAAAAAAAGAGCTAAAAGCAATGGTTGCTGATGGCAAGTTTGGAAAAGCAAGTGCAACAGTTGTTGTGGAGGAATTTTTAAGTGGTATTGAGCTTTCTGTATTTGTGCTTACGGATGGGAATTCTTACAAAATTCTACCTTCTGCAAAAGATTATAAAAGAATTGGAGAGGGGGATAAAGGGCTTAATACCGGTGGAATGGGAGCAATTTCTCCAGTGCCTTTTGCCGACAGATTTTTTATTGAAAAAGTAGAATCAGAAATTATAAAACCAACCATTCTGGGATTGAAAGAAGAAGGAATTGTGTATCACGGATTTTTATTTATTGGACTTATTGTAAAAGGAAATGACGCCAAAGTAATAGAGTATAATGTGCGAATGGGTGACCCAGAAACGGAGGTGGTAATCCCGAGAATAAAATCGGATTTATTGCATTTATTTAAAGGAATTGGAGATGGTACTTTTAGTGAAAAGGATTTGCATATTGATGAAGATACAGCTGCAACTCTAATGCTTGTTTCTGGTGGTTATCCTGAAAAATACGAAAAGGGGAAAGCGATAAGTGGCTTGGATGATGTGGAAGGGAGTATCGTTTTTCATGCGGGAACAAAAACAAAAGGAAAAAATATTTTAACAAATGGAGGAAGGGTTTTGGCAGTTACTTCTTTCGGTAAAGATATAGAAGATGCTCTTGCAAAATCATTCGTGAATGCTGAGAAAATTAATTTTGAGAAAAAATATTATCGAAAAGATATTGGCTTTGATTTATGATGAGCTATGCTCCTGCCCATCTTTTTTGTGCTTTATCATTTTTGAAGTCCATACCACTAAAAAAGAAAAGATAACCAACATATAAAAATAATTTATCTCATCACCTATTCCGTTCATAAATTCAAAAATTGATTCGAAAAAATCACCAATACCATACCAAATTTTATTCATTATATAAATTTAAAATTACTTGGCAAAAGTAACTATTTTACAAACAAATGCTCCTAAATAAACTAAAAACTACAAGTTCATTAACAATTATGTCTTATATTGTTTTTGCCTTGTTATTTTGGTGCCTTCCAATTTTTAGCAATACTCTTTCTGATATTTATACCCACTCATTTTTTTCATCAACTACTGTTTTTATTTTAGGGCTTTTACTCCCTCTTTTACAATCGGTTGGACTAAATAATTTGATTTATGAAAAAGATGTTATAAAAAAAAGTAACTTAGTTTTAGCTCCAGTTTTTTTATTGCTCAGCACTCCCTTTATTACACAAATTGATTCTTGGGTAATTTCTTTTCTATTACTATTTTATCTTAATATACTGTTCTCGGCATATCAAAAAGATAGACCATTCTCACAAAGTTTTAATGCTAACTTTCTACTTGGAATAATTGCTGTTTTCTATTCTAATATTTTGCTTTTATTTCCATTAGTTATTATTACTTCAATTACCTTTCGAAATATAAATTGGAGGATTATTTTTATTTCAATAATTGGGCTTATGCTTCCGTTTTTATTTTATTGGGGGTTCTCTATTGTTTTTGATTATCCTTTTTCTGTGGAGCTTCCTGTTTTTAAGTTTTCTGCTATAAGTTTCCCATTTTTAAATACTTTAAGTTATGCTCAAATTAGCTGGTATAGTATTGTATTTATTATTCTTATTTTTTCAACTTTAGAGCTCCTGTTTTGGATGTACAAAAAAAGCATTCGCTCTCGCAAATCTTTTCTGATAATAATTACCTATATAATTTTATTGTTATTTATTGATATAGATGGTTCGCACTTTTTAATCGTTACACCTATTAGTATAGTAGTAGCAAATTTTTTCATGTATTCAAAACAGAAAAAATTAACAAATATTTTATTCTTTCTTTTGGTATTAGCTTCTGTTTATTATCGAATTTCTATTTAATTCTTTTACTTTTGCAGCAATTAAAAAAACAAATAAAATGAAATTTGGAGTAGTTGTTTTCCCTGGTTCTAATTGCGATATGGATATGGTGTATGTTCTTGAAAATATCCTTAAAAAAGAGGTAGTAAAACTTTGGCATAAAGATACCGATTTAAAGGAATGTGATTTTATTATTTTGCCTGGAGGATTCTCTTTTGGCGACTATTTACGCTCTGGTGCAATTGCAAAATTCTCTCCTATTATGAAAGAAATAATGGGCTTTGCCAATGCTGGAGGATTTGTAATGGGGATTTGTAATGGGTTCCAAATTTTGTGCGAAACTGGACTTTTGCCTGGAGCTCTTTTACACAATACCAATCATAAATTTATTTGTAAAAATGTGCATTTAAAAACTATTTCAGAGAATACTATACTTACTAATATGATTGGACAAAAAGCCTTAAAAATTCCAATCGCACATGGAGAAGGTAGGTATTTTGCTAATGAAGAAATAATTAGAGATTTGGAAAATAATGATCAAATTCTTTTTAAATATTGTAATGAAAATGCAGAGGTAACAAAAGACTCAAATCCTAATGGTTCAATTAAAAATATTGCAGGTATTTGCAACAAAGATCGCAATGTTTTTGGCATGATGCCGCATCCAGAACGAGCATCAGACATAGAACTTAAAAACACTAATGGGCGAAAATTGTTTGAAAGTATTTTATCAAAAGTTATTGCTTAAATAAAAAATATTTATTACAATCTGATTCTCTTTTCTCCTCTCCTTATCCCCCTTAAAATAAATCGACTTTTTTTGAATGAAATTTTAAAACTAGCTCTCTTCTTTAAAAAAATATTGGTTGAAAAAGTTGTTAAAAAACCTTTTCATTTACTGTAAATACAACTCTATTCTTTCTTAAAATTGTATCAACCAATTTATAGAAAATTTATAGCTAATTTAATTACCAATGAAGGAAATGACAGCAGAAACCAAAACCACAGACGAGTTGTTTACACAAAATGTAAAGATGAAAACATATACTTATGAGCAAGTGTTAGAAGAAAGCATTAAGTATTTTAAGGGAGATGAATTAGCTGCCACAACATGGATGAACAAATATGCCATGACAAATGGAGATGGAGAATTTGTTGAACAAACTCCTAATGATATGCACAAAAGGATGGCTAAAGAATTTGCTAGAATTGAAAACGATTATGCATTGCGTTACGATTTAAATGGTGGGGCAAAATTTCTTTCTGAATACGGACAAAAAAGAGGGCCTCTTACGGAAGAAAAAATATATAACTTATTTAAAGAATTTGGCTATATCATTCCTCAAGGAAGTGTAATGAGTTCTCTTGGAAATCATTATAAATTGGCATCTCTTTCTAATTGTATAGTAGTCCCAGAATTACATGATTCTTATGGTGGCGTGTTTTATACCGACCAGCAATTAGCACAATTATTTAAAAGAAGGTGTGGTGTAGGGGTTGATATTTCAAACTTAAGACCATCTGGTGCTAAAGTATCAAATGCTGCAGGGAGCACCTCTGGTGCGGTATCTTTTATGAATAGATTTTCCAATACAACAAGGGAAGTTGCACAAAACGGAAGAAGAGGAGCTTTAATGCTTTCTATGGATATTGCACATCCTGATGTAGAAGATTTTATTACAATAAAACAAGATTTACAAAAAGTAACTGGAGCTAATATTTCTATCAGACTTTCAGATGAATTTATGAAAGCTGTAGAATCCAATGCCGATTATACGCATAAATGGCCGATTGAATCTGACAATCCAACTTTTACAAAAACTATAAAAGCGAAAGAGCTTTGGGATACTATTGTACAATGTGCACATAATACTGCTGAGCCAGGATTAATTTTTTGGGATCGTCAACATTGGTATTCTACTTCTTCTGTTTATCCTGAATATAAGAATACATCAACTAATCCTTGTTCCGAAATTGCAATGCAAGGAGGAGATAGCTGCCGATTGATTGCTATTAACCTTTTCAAATTTGTAGAAAATCCTTTTACAAAAGATGCCTCTTTTAGAATGGATGATTTCTACAGAGCAACTTATGAAGGGCAAAGATTAATGGATGATTTAGTTGACTTGGAAACTGAAGCAATTGGGAGAATCCTTAAAAAAGTGGATAATGATGATGAGCCAGAAAACATCAAAATGGTAGAAAAAGAAACTTGGGAATTATTATTAAAAACCGGGAAAGAAGGAAGAAGAACAGGGCTTGGGTTTACAGCTCTTGCTGATATGATAGCAGCACTTGGAATGGCAATTGATTCGGATAAAGCAATTGCTAAAGTGGAAGAAATAATGAAAGAAAAATGTAGAGCTGAATTTGATAGCTCTATTGACATGTCACTTGCAAGAGGAAGTTTTGTTGGCTTTGATAAAGAGATTGAAAAAACTTCTGAATTTGTGCAGATGTTGGAAGTAGAACTTCCTGAGGTTTACGATAGAATGATGAAGTTTGGGAGAAGAAATATCTCAATAAGTACAGTAGCACCAACAGGAACACTTAGTATGCTAGCACAAACTTCTTCAGGAATTGAGCCAGTATTTATGACACACTACAAAAGAAGAAGAAAGCTTAATGAGCAAGATAGAGAAGCAAAAGTTGACTTTATTGATGATTCTGGAGATAAATGGCAAGAATTTACAGTTTATCATCACAACTTAAAAAAATGGATGGAAATAACTGGAGAAACCGACATTACAAAAAGTCCTTATGCTGGAAGTACAGCTCCTGAAATTAATTGGAAAAAAAGAGTGGAAATGCAAGCTATCGTACAAAAATATGTTACCCACTCCATTAGTTCCACAATCAATTTACCAAATGATGTATCGCTTGAAAAAGTAAGTGATATTTACTTGGAATCATGGAAACAAGGTACAAAAGGAATTACTGTTTATAGAGATGGGTCGCGTGCTGGTGTTTTGATTTCGGATGATGATAAAAAAGATGATGTATTAAATAACTCTGAGTTTAAAGAAACCCGCGCACCTTCCCGACCAAAAAGATTGGATGCAAAAGTAGTTCGTTTTCAAAACAATAAAGAAAAATGGATTGCTGTTGTTGGACTTATGAATGGTAGACCATACGAAATTTTCACTGGTAAAACTGAAGATGTTTTTGTGGTGCCTCAAGCAGTGGAATATGGCTGGGTAATCAAAACTAAAAAGGAAGATGGTAGTACACAATACGATTTCCAATATGAAGACAAAGAAGGGTACAAAATTACAATGGGTGGTTTGTCTCGATCATTCGATAAAGAATTCTGGAACTACGCAAAACTAATTTCAGGAGTTTTAAGACACGGTATGCCGCTTCATTATGTAGTTGATTTAATTGGAAAAATGAATCTTTATGATGATAATATCAATACTTGGAAAAGTGGAGTGGTTCGAGCTCTTAAAACATTTATTGCAGACGGAACAAAAGTAAGCGATCATACTTGTGAAGAATGTGGTGATGAAGGCTTAGTTTATGAAGAAGGGTGTCTGAAATGCGTATGCTGTGGCTACAGCAAATGCGGATAAGCAATCAGTATTAAATTCATTTAAATCCCATGAAATTGATGGGATTCTGTATCTTGCTATATGGATTTGTTGAATAGTACCAAATCGATAATGGAGGATTTTATCTCCCTTTTTTATCCTGAATTATGCTTAATTTGTACTAATAACCTCTTAAAACATGAAGAGTGTATTTGTACTTTATGCTTACATCAAACCCCAAAAACAGACTGCTTTAAGCGAAAAGAAAATGAAGTTAGTAAACGATTTTGGGGAAGAGTCCAGCTAGAAAATGCAGCTGCTCTTTTTCAATTTAATAAAGAAGGAAATACTCAAAAACTCATACATAGATTGAAATATGAAGAAGGGAAAAATATTGGCGCTTTCCTTGGAAAACAATTGGGATATGCAATAAATGAATCTGAATACTTTAAAAATATTGATATCATTTTTCCAGTTCCTTTACATCCTAAAAAGCAAAAACTAAGAGGGTATAATCAATCGAACTCTATTGCGAAAGGCTTAAAAGAAATACTAAAAATCAATATTGATAAAAAATCACTAATCAGAATAGAAAACACTGATTCTCAAACAAGAAAAAAACGATTTAGCAGATGGGAAAATATGATGAATTCCTTTGCGTTAAAAAGTACAAAAAAATTGAATGGGAAACATATTCTATTAATTGATGATGTGATAACAACAGGCTCTACATTAGAAGCTTGTGCTCAAAAACTTCTTGAAATAGAAGGTGTAAAAGTAAGCATTGCAACTATTGCTGTGGCTTAAAAGAAAGTTGAGAGAAGTTGTGGAATTTTATTCGTTAATTTGCCCAGATGAAAAAATTGCTTCAAATATTTATTGTTTTACTCCTTACTTCCTGTGCTAATATGGTTGTTCCAACTGGTGGCGATAAGGATATTAAAGCCCCTGAATTGCAAAAAATAAACTCTGCAGAAAACCTAAAGCATGTAGATGAAAAGATTGTTTCATTTGACTTTGACGAGTTTATTGTACTCAATAAATGGGAAGAAAACTTTTACATCTCACCCCCAATTAACAAACGAATTAAAAAGAAGATAAAAGGGACTGAACTATTCTTAACTATTGAAGATACACTTGCTGAAAACACAACTTACAATCTAGCTTTAAGCTCTTGCATAAAAGATTTAAATGAAGGTAATATTTTGGATACACTTAATTTTACTTTCTCTACTTCTGATGTTTTTGACACCCTAACTTTAAGCGGGAAATTGCAAGATGCTTATACATTAGATGCAATGAAAAATGCATGGATTATGCTTTTTGAAGAAAACAGAAATGACACTATTATCTTTAAAGAAAATCCAAATTACATTGCAAAAACTGATAAAAATGGAAATTTTCATTTTCCTAATTTAAATACTAAGAACTACAAAGTTGTAGCGCTTACTGAATTTGATTTCATCTATAATGAAGATGAGAGTATTGCATTTTTAGATAGCAGCATAAATGCAGCAACTGATAGTTTTGTTTCATTATTTTCATTCAATCCTATCATAGAAACTGACAGTACAAATACTGATACTTCAGGAATAATAACTGACAGCATTGCTACTGATAGTTTAGTAATTGATACTCTTTTGAAAGAAGAAATATCTTATGGAAAACTTGAGGTAATAAACAATGATTCTACTCCTTGTATTTTTCAACTATTGCAAAACAAAAAAGTAGTAAAAGAATTTTCATTTAATAATCCCCCTTATGTCTTAGATGAACTTATTGCAGGAAAATACCAACTAAAATACATTGCTGATTCCAATATTGATAACGAGTGGACAACTGGAAATTGGTTAACTAAAACACAAGCAGAAAAAGTTAAAAACTACCCATCAGAAATTACAATTCGTGCCAATTGGGATTTAGAATTGGAGTGGCTTATTGAAGAGTAAAATCATCTCTATCTTGCAAAAAATTCATTTGCCTTCTTTTTAATTTCAAATCATCTAAACGAATCTTAATTTGAAGAACTTCTTCCATATTTTCTTTAGCTGAAAGCAACTCTTTCCCAAAAGCATCAAACACTTTGGAGTGTCCATTAAAAGGGATTCCATTTCCATCTTCCCCTACTCTATTTACCCCAATAGTGTAGCATTGGTTTTCTATAGAACGCGCTTTTAAAAGTGTATCCCAAGCATCAATTCTTTTAATTGGCCAGTTTGCTAAATAGATAAGCAAATCATAATCTACATTGTTTCGGCTAAAAACTGGGAAACGCAAATCATAACAAATTAACGGACAAATTTTCCAACCTTCTAACTCAACAATCAATCTTCCTTTGCCTTTTGCAATGTGTCGCTCCTCTTTTATTAAAGAAAATAAATGATGTTTATCATAAGTAAATATTTTTCCTTCTTTTGTAACCCAAACTAAACGATTATAAACTTTCTCTTCTTCTTTTATCATCAAAGTTCCAGCAATAGCACAATTTCTCTGTTTAGAAATTTCTTTCATCCAACTTACCGTTTCTCCCTCCATAGTTTCTGCCAGGTGATTGGACTTAGGGCAAAAAGAAGTATTAAACATCTCAGGAAGCAAAATTAAATCTGACTCACTAATATCTGAAATTAATTTTTTAAAGTGAAAAATATTTTTTTCTATATCTTCCCAAAAAAGAGAAGTTTGGATTAAAGTAATGTTTAAGGAATTTTTCATAAAACAAAACTACAGAAAATTACGGTAAATAAAAAAAGTCAGGGGATAGCAGATTTGAACCTTTACTCCTTTAAACAACCCCAACAATTTATAAGGCGTTTTTATCTTAATGACTATGCGAATTCCCATCACCATGGGAATGTTCGTGATTTTGAATCTCTACCTCAATCTGCTTGTAGTTTTTTCATCTCGTAAAAGTATAGATTTTTATTTAAAGCTACTTATATACTTGATTGATTGCTCCTCCATAATCTGCCCACTCCCATATTCCAGAGATTTTACCATCTTCAAAATTAACAGTTCGATAAGCTGATAGTTCAACAGTATTCTCCCCCCTAATAGTTGCTTTATAATAAACCCTTACACTCCCATCAATTTCATAAGTATTTTCATCAATTCCTGGTAAGTAAATGGAATGCCCAATTTCAATAGAGAAACCCTTTTTTTTTAATTGTGAAAGTATTCCATTTTGATATTCTTTTAAAGTTGCAGGAACCCCTTTTGGAGAACCAGCAGTAAAAGAATAGAAAGTAAAACCAGTAGTAAAGTACTGGCTGATATCTAAATCTGAACTATTAGTGCTCTCAAAATAATTGTTGATATCATCAACTAGGAGTTTATGAGTTTCAAGATTTTGCTCATAGTATTTTAATTTACTTTCACTGCAAGAGAATAATAAAAAGAGTACAGAAATTAGTAGTATGTTTCTTATATTACTCATGATAAATAACATCTAACAAAGTCTGCCCAACTGCATTTAAGGTGTTTTAATTTTTTTTCTCAAAGAATCACAAAAAATTGGGGTAAAAGCCTTAGCCCCTAAATAATGTAAATGGTCATGGTTAAACCAATATTTTGTGTTATTTAGTCCTGGCATATAATTGAAATTCAATGTATTTTTCTCAAAATCAGCATGCATATGTTTCTTATAAATTGAATAATACTCTGAATTGGAATAGATTTGATTAACTATTGAGTCATAAGGAAGATCAGCAATAAGCAATAGATTACTGCTATCTTTCTCAATTAAATCTTGTAATTTTACAAGATAACTAATTTGTGTGCTAAAATTTGGTTCATATTTTGTCTCTAATGATTTGTAAAATGCGACACCAAATTTTTTAGCTTTAAAATCCTGTTCTAGGTTATTAATAAAACCATTCTCACTTCTTGTATGTTTAAATTTATGAGTATTACCTAATAAAGCATCTATTTTAGCTTTAAAATTCCATTTTTTCCATTCCTTATTACTTTTATTTAATAGATGTCTGTAAGTAGCATTATATATTACAATTGAGTTTTTTATTTTTTTATTTTTTAGGACATCTTGATAAACAGAATAATTAAACTGAGGGTTTTTTGCCCAAATGAAAGTATTAATAATATTATGGTTAGGAAAATTATTTTTCAGGATTTTATAATTATAATTAGCCACTGATTTTGAATCTCCCATAATAATGATATTATGACTTTCCCTTGTCTTATTAAGAAGTTCCCTTTTTTTCTCAATTTCGGATTTACTAAAAAAAGAAACAATTAAACAAAATATTGGTATTATTAGAAATTGCAATAAATGAATGATGAATCTTCTCATAATTAAAATTGAAAATAAATAAAATCTTGTCCTTTTCCGGAGAAATAAAATATTATAAAGATGAGTATATAATATACTCCCCATCTTAAGGGTCTTGTCCAACTATTAAATAGTTTCTCGATTGAGTATTCTCCCTTTCTTCCAAACCATTCAATAATAATAAACCCTATTAAAAATAAGAGGGTCTTTTTAGGCAATAATTCAGGGTAATTAATAACAGAAAAGGAGAAAATCTTTGATAGATAAGCATAAGCATGAATAATACTATCAGCTCTAAAAATTACTAAGGCTAAGGCAACTAAAATAAATGTACTAGACATATGATAAAGCTCCTTTATTGAAGGAAGTATTGTACCTTCAGCTACCGTTCCTAAATTATCTCGGTTTGTATTAAATAATAAAAGGGGTAAAAAATAAATTGCATGTAATAACCCCCAAAGAATAAAGGTCCAGTCAGCTCCATGCCAAAAACCACTAACAACAAATATTATGTAAGTTCAACTAATAACTGCAACACGAGATTAAAACAGATGGGTTTTATCCCA
>JACNLP010000049.1 GCA_014381465.1 Flavobacteriales bacterium
ACAGGATGCCCACCAAAAGTAGTAATATGTCCTAGTTTGGGCTCAAAAGTAAGGAGGTTCATTAGTTCCCAAGAAGAGATAAAAGCACCAATTGGCATTCCTGCGCCCATTCCTTTTGCAATACATAATATATCAGGAATTACACTATACTTTTCAAAGCCGAAAAGTGTTCCTAATCTCCCAAAGCAAGTTTGTATTTCATCAAAAATTAAAAGTGTTCCTGTTTTATTACATCTCTCCCTAACTTTTTGCAAGAAGTTATTACTAGGAGTAACAAATCCTGTTCCTCCTTGAACAGGCTCAATAACTACTGCAGCAGTTTTTTCAGTAATATTAACTAAAGAACTTTCATCATTATATATTATCTGATTGCAAAGAGGTAACAAAGGACGGTATTTTGCTTTGTGTTCTTCATTTCCCATTATGCTTAAAGCACCTTGTGTGGAGCCGTGATAGGAATCTTTACAAGAAATAATTTCTGGGCGCCCTGTGGCTCTTTTTGCCAGTTTCATAGCACCTTCAATTGCCTCTGCACCAGAATTTACAAAATAAGTTGTATTTAAATTTTCAGGGAGATTATCTGCAAGTAGTTTTGCAAGTTTATATTGTGGAGATTGAATGTACTCTCCATACACCATTACATGAGTGTATTTATCTAATTGCTCCTTTACTGCATCAGTAATAATAGGATTGGAGTGCCCTAAGGTATTAGCGGAAACTCCTGCAACAAAATCCAAATAGGGTTTGCCGTTTACATCATAAATGTAACTTCCTTTGGCGGATGCTATTTCCAGGCAAGAAGGAAAAGGAAAAGTTTGAGCTTGGTATTTTTTAAAGATTTCTTTTGCTCTACTCATTTTACAAAAGTAGGGATACTACTTAATCTAGCAATGAAATATTTTGAAAATAACATCTTTGCATTGTTACATTATCAAATTGAGATATTATTCTTTATCCTCCAAAGTCATCAAATCTTACATTTTCTTTTGGCACTCCCCAATCATCACACATTTTTACAACTGCATCATTCATCATTGGAGGCCCACAGAAATAGAATTCAATATCCTCAGGAGCCTCATGCTTGCTTAAATACTGATCAATTACAGCATTATGTACAAAGCCAACAAAACCATCCCCTTCAGTATCATTTACATCTTTCATTTCTTTCCAATTATCACTCTCCTGTGCATCAGAAAGTACTAAGTAAAACTTAAAGTTTGGGAAGTCTCTTTCTAATGAACGGAAATGTTCAATATAAAACAATTCTGCTTTTGATCTACCTCCATACCAGTAAGAAACTTTTCTACCTGTTTTCAAAGTTTTAAATAATTCATACAAATGCGAACGCATTGGAGCCATACCAGCACCACCCCCAACATAAAGCATCTCTGCATCAGAATGATTAATAAAGAACTCTCCATAAGGCCCTGAAATAGTTACCTTATCTCCTGGTTTCTGATTGAAAATATAAGATGAAGCAACACCAGGATTAATATCAGCCCAAGTCCCTTTATCTCTATCAAAAGGAGGTGCAGCAACCCTAACATTCAACATTATTTTTCTTCCTTCAGCAGGGTAAGAAGCCATAGAGTATGCTCTTGTAACTTCTTCCTCATTTTTCATTACTAAATTTCTTAATCCGTAAGGACCTTCTGCCCAATCTTTCTCAAATTTATCTGGTTCACCAGGATGATCTTCTGGATGAGCCTTAATATCCATCTCAGAGAAAGGAATTTCACAATTAGGAATTTCAATTTGAATATACCCCCCTGCCTCATATGGCATGTCTTCTGGAACTTCAACAACAAATTCTTTAATATAAGTAGCAACATTATAATTAGAAACTACTGTTGCTTCCCATTTTTTTACTCCAAAAACCTCTTCAGGAATTTGAATATCCATATCCTCCTTAACCTTAACTTGACAACCTAACCTCCAATTATCAGCAATTTCTTTCCTTGAAAAATGAGGTTCCTCAGTTGGCAAAATACCACCTCCACCTTCATGAACTTGGCAAGTACATTGTACACAAGTACCACCTCCACCACATGCAGATGGTAAAAATATTCCTTCATTACCTAAAGTTGTTAAAAGAGTACTTCCTCCATCAACTTCAATTTCTTTTTCACCATTAATCTTTATTTTGATTTTTCCACTAGGTGATAATTTAGTTTTTACAAATAGCAATACTCCTACTAAAGTAAGAATCACTAAAAGAAAAACTACTATACTACTTACGATTGTTGTTGTGCTTAATAATATCATTCTTTATTTTTTAAAGCCACTAGCCACTAAGTAAAAAGTAACTAGTTATATTCTTATATTTATTTAATCTTCATTTGCTAGTAACTAATAACTAGTTACTAAAAACTATAACTTTATTCCCATAAAACTCATAAATGCAATCCCCATTAACCCAGTAATGATGAAAGTAATTCCTAAACCTCTAAGAGCAGGAGGAACATTTGAGTATCTAATTTTTTCACGGATAGCAGCAATTCCTACAATTGCCAAGAACCAACCTAAACCTGAACCTAAACCAAATACTGTAGCTTCTGTAATTGTAGTATAAGCTCTTTCTTGCATAAATAATGACCCCCCTAAAATCGCACAGTTTACAGCAATAAGCGGTAAAAATATACCTAGTGAGCTATATAATGCTGGAGAAAATTTTTCAACAAGCATTTCAACTAATTGTACCATTGATGCAATTACTGCAATAAACATGATAAAAGAAAGGAAAGATAAATCAACTGATGCAAAATCAGATGACAACCAAGCTAAAGCTCCTTCTTTTAAAACAAAATTTTCTAATAAGTAATTTACAGGAACAGTAAATCCTAATACAAAGATTACTGCAGCTCCCATCCCTACTGATGTTTTAACTGTTTTTGATACTGCCAAATAGGAACACATTCCTAAAAAATAGGCGAATACCATATTGTCAATAAAAATTGACTTGATAAATATATTTGCTAAATCTTGCATATTTCTAATTATTTAGATTCTACTAATTTACTATTCTTAATTCTTTGTATCCAAATTACAACCCCTAAAGTAATTAGGGCCATAGGAGGTAAAATCATCATTCCGTTATTTTCATACCCTAACTCATAAACACCTAATGATTCTAGTACTGGGAAACCAAACAAAGTTCCTGAACCTAAAAGTTCACGGAAAAATGCGACAATGATTAAAATAATTCCATAACCAAATGAATTACCTAATCCATCCAAAAATGCTTTTCCTGGAGTGTTACCTAAAGCAAACGCCTCTAGCCTACCCATAATAATACAATTTGTAATAATTAATCCTACAAACACTGAAAGCTCTTTACTTACATCATACACAAAAGCTTTTAAAACTTGATCAACTAGTATTACTAAAGCAGCAATAACAACTAATTGCACAATAATTCTAATCCTAGAAGGAATTAAATTACGCAACAATGAGATAAGTACATTAGCTACAGAAAGCACCACCATTACTGATATTGCCATTACAATTGCTGGCTTTAACTGTACTGTAATTGCTAAAGCAGAACAAATACCTAAAACTTGTACCGTAATTGGGTTGTTATCATTAAGTGGATCACTTAATAATTTCATATTCTTTTTAGAAAATAAGGAATCTTTACTCATAATCTTATTGTGTTATTGAATCATTAACTGTTACAACTGAGTCCATCTCAGCCATTAGTTGCTCTACCTCAATAGCAGGCTTCATCTTATTAAAATAAGGCAAGTACATTGTTAGCCTTTCTAACAACATATCTGTAACTCCATCAGAAGTAATTGTACCTCCAGATATTGCGTCTACTCCATGCATATCTCCTTCAGGAGCACCTCCTTTTATTACTGTAATTGAGGTAAAATTATCACCTTCAAAAATTGCTTTACCAGCAAAAGCATCTTGAAAAAATGCTTTATTAATCTCAGAACCTAAACCTGGAGTTTCTCCTTTATGATCAAAAACTGCTCCATAAACCTTATTCAAATCATCTTCCAATGAAATGAAACCCCATATAGGACCCCAAAGTCCTTTACCCCTTAAAGGAATAATGTACCTTGTTTTCCCATCTACCTCACTAATAAATAAAGGTAATAATTGTGCGTCAGCCTCTTTTTTAACTTCAGTTCCTAAATCAATATCAAAAGCTGAACCTTCAATTTCTTCTCCTTTATTATTTAGTACTAATTCACTTTTAATATACTGTGAGTATAATTCCTCTGCACCATCTCTGTCAATTTCAATACCAACAGAACTTAAAATATTTTGTTTCTTTTCTAACTCTATATTTCTATCTTGAAAAGGCTTTAAACCAATAGCAGCTGAGGAAAGTAATGCAGCAACAATAATTACCATTATAGCAGCAAAACCGAAAGTGTACGAATTTTTATTTACATCCATTTTTTATTGTATTAAGATTTTAGTATTTAGACCGCTATGCTTTTAGTATTGAGATTTGTTTTCTGTCTATAATCTCATATCTATTTACTAATATCTATTTTTTTAATTTACTCTTTTTAATCTTCTTTTAATATTCGCTCCTATTACATAATGATCAACAAGTGGTGCAAATACATTCATAAATAATATTGCCATCATCATTCCTTCAGGGTAGGCAGGGTTAAATACTCTAATTAATACTGCTAATATCCCTATAAGAAAACCAACAATGATTTTACCTCTATTTGTTTGTGAAGCAGTTACAGGGTCTGTTGCCATAAATACAGCTCCAAATGCAAAACCACCTAACAATAAATGTGCTAAAGGATCAATCTCCATAAACGGGTTAGCACCCCAAAGATTAAATAATAATCCCATTACATAACCCCCAGCAAAAACAGATAACATTGTTCTCCATGATGCAATTCCAGTAACTAATAGAATTACAGCACCAATTAGAATTGCTAAAGCTGAAGTTTCACCAACTGAACCAGGTATCATCCCTATGAACATCTCCATCATTGAATATCCAGAATCTCCTGATGAAGCTAAATCAGCTAAAGGTGTAGCTCCTGAGAATCCATCAACAGTTACTCCATCAGCAGTATTAATCCAAACTTTATCTCCCGACATAAAAGAAGGATAAGCAAAGAATAAGAAAGCACGAGCAGTTAATGCAGGATTCATAATGTTCATTCCTGTTCCTCCAAATACTTCTTTACCAATAATAACAGCAAAAATAACAGAAACAGCCAACATCCATAAAGGGACATCAATTGGCATAATCATAGGAATTAACATTCCAGTAACTAGATAACCTTCATTTACTGAGTGTCCTCTTGAAATTGCAAAAGCAAATTCAACACCAAGCCCAACAGCATAAGATACTATGATTAATGGCAACATTTTTAATGCACCAAAAATAAAAGCTGACATTAAAGTAAACTCCTCACCAATTGCTGTAAAGTGTAATTGTCCTACATTCCACATTCCAAAGAACAAAGCTGGCATTAATGCAAGTACAACTGTAATCATTGTTCTTTTTAAATCAATAGCATCTCTAATATGAGAACCCGCTTTTGTAGTATGATCAGGAACAAATAAAAATGTTTCAAAAGCATCATAAGCAGGATGCATTTTCTCTAACTTACCCCCTTCCATAAAGTGAGGTTTTACTGATTCTAAGATATTTTTAAATAATTTCATTAGCTGTTTTCTTTTCTTACTAAGTCAAGTCCATGACGAATAATAGACTGTACCTCAATTTTTGAAGTACAAACAAATTCACATAATGCTAAATCTTCAGGAGCAACTTCATAAATCCCTAAGTTTTCCATCAATTCAATATCCTCAATCATACAAGCTTTTATCAATTGAGTTGGGTAAATATCCATAGGTAATACTTTTTCGTATTCCCCTGTCATTACATAAGCACGCTCTTCACCATGCATATTTGCATTTAAAGCATATTTTTTACTAGGCGTTAACCATGATAAGAATGTTTTTGAAGCAGAAAACTTATCTAGCCCAGGCAACATCCATCCTAAAAATTCCTGTTCTTTTCCTTCTTCAATTACAGTGACTGTTGTATGGTAAAAACCTAAATTTCCATCATCTTTAATATGTTGACCAGTTAAAACATCACCAGAAATAACTCTATTATCTCCTTCTTTTAAGTTATCAGCAAGTAAATTAGCAATAGATGCTCCAGCAATTGTTCTGTAATATCTTGGTTTTGCAACTTGTGCACCACCTAAGGCAACAATTCTTGACACATCATACTTCCCTTCAGTAAATAATCGTGCAATTGCAATAATATCTTGTGGCTCCAAGTACCAAACAATCTCACCCTTATTAATAGGGTCAATGTGATGCATTTGTACTCCAACATTTCCTGCTGGATGCGCTCCACTTATTTTATTAATTTCAACTCCTTTTGCCTGAGTAAATACTTTAGATGGATTAGTATTTCCATCAATATTCAAATGCGTTTTACCAGAAGTTAACTTAACAACATAATCTAAACCCTTTTGAAATAACTCATCCATTCCGTAAAGAGCAAAGTCGTTATCAATTGTTAAAGGGGCAGTATTGAAAGCTGAAATAAAGATAGCTTTTGGCATATCAGTAGGGTTAGCAACCACATCATAAGGTTTTTGTCTTACGAATGGCCAAACTCCTGCATTCAACATGCTATCTATAATTTGCTCTCTCGATAAACTATCAGCATTGGCAGTTGAGAATTCCTCATAAACAACCTCAGCATCAGCCTTAATTACTACTTCAAGTATTTTTCTTTTTGCACCTCTTACAATAGCAGTAACTTCACCACTTACTGGGGAAGAGAAATTTACTTTATCATTATATTTATCAAAAAACAATGTAGTCCCTGCTTTCACTTTATCACCAACCTTTACAGCTAGCTTAGGAGTTAATCCATGAAAATCAGTAGGTTTTACTACATAGTTATCAGTAGGTTTTACTGATGCATATACTTTGTCGGCCTCACCAACTAAGTTGATGTTCAAGCCTTTTTTTAATCTTATTTCTTTAGACATCCTTTTTAAATTAGATTTTTCGGCTGCAAAAGTATAAATTTGCATTTATAATTAACTGATTTATATCATAATTTGAAATGAAAATAAACAACTTTCTAACACTGCTTATTTTTGGTGCTTTTATCATGTTTTCATGCCACAGTCCAAAAGAGATTGTTGTTACAAATTACACAGATAACGACTCTACATTTATAGAGGAAGTGAGCCCTCAAGACATCATAATTGAAAGTTACAAAAATAGCACCAATAGTAATACTATAAAAACTGTTCTTTGTCATAAAACGGAAGAAGAGCTTTCACTCCCTATCCTTAATTTAAATTCTGACGAGCAACTTTTAGTGAGTTTTGATGATTTAGATGCTGACATTAAGGACTATTATTACACCATTATTCATTGCAATGCAGATTGGACTCCATCAGATTTAATGCAAAGTGAATACATCAGTGGATTTACTGATGAACCCATAACAGATTATGAGTTTTCATTTAATACCATTCAAAAATATACGCATTATCAATTTGAGTTTCCATCAACAGATTTAAAACCCATCTTATCAGGAAATTATATTTTTAAAATTTATGATAACGAAAGTAAAACTATCATCTACAAAAGATTTATGGTACTAGATACTAAACTAAATATTGAGGCAAATGTAAGGCGTGCAACTCTGGCAGAGGACCGTAATACTAAGCATGAAATTGATTTTACGATTAAGCATCCTAATTTAGTTGTAGCCGACCCATTTTCTGATATAAAAGTTATTGTTAAACAAAACAATAAAGAGGACAATGCAATAACGGACCTCACCCCTCTTTTTGTAAAAAATGATGAATTGATTTACGATTATGATGATGACAACACATTTTGGGCAAACAATGAATTTAGGCATTTTGACATTAAGAGTTTGAGATATCAATCAGAAAGAATAAAGGCAATTACTTATGATAGCACATACAATCATGTTTATTTATTCAAGGATATAAAACGACCTTTTGATCGCTACTCCATTGAACCTGATATTAACGGAAAGTTCCTAATTAAATCACAGGAAGGTTGGAAATCCTCCATTGAGGCTGACTATGCTTTTGTGCATTTCACATTACCAGTAGATCATATCAGTTATGGAGATATGTATGTAATTGGAGGTTTTTCTGATTGGCAACTTAAAGAAGAATTTAAGCTAACTTATAATGCTGAACAAAAACAATATGAAACGGCTGTATTTTTAAAACAAGGCTACTATAATTACCATTACGCACTTAATGACAACACAACAAACAGAGTAGATGTTTCATATATAGAGGGCACACATTACCAGACAAGAAACGATTATTATGTATATGTGTACTACCGTGCTGTTGGCGATAGATACGATAGATTTGTAGGGTTTTTGAAAACTTCAAGTAAGGAGTTGTTTTAGGCATTGTATGCCATACTGAACTTGATTCAGTATCTTTATTGAATATTTCAGTTTCTGGGTAAATTATAGAATGATAATATAAGCTGTGTTCAACTGATAAATGCAACACAATATTTATTTAGTTTTTGTTGAATTCTTTTACTACTTACTAGTTACTATTCTCTACAAACTTACTACTTTAGCACTATGAATTTAAAACTAGAAAAACCAATAGTATTCTTTGATTTAGAAACAACAGGAGTACAAGTAGCTAAAGATAGAATTGTAGAAATAGCAATCCTTAAAGTATTCCCTAACGGAAATAAAGAAAGTAAGTGTTGGCTGGTAAACCCAACTATTCCTATTCCTGCAGAAACCACTGCAATACACGGAATATCAGATGAAAAAGTAGCGAACGAGCCTACTTTTAAAGAACTTGCTCCAGAAATATCAGAACTAATACACAACTGTGATTTGGCAGGATACAACTCCAATAAATTTGATATTCCTTTATTAGCTGAAGAGTTTTTAAGAGTTGGTATTGATTTTGATATGACTAACCGAAAAGCAATTGATATTCAAAATATCTTCCATAAAATGGAACAAAGAACCTTAGTAGCTGCTTATAAATTTTATTGTGATAAAGATTTAACTAATGCTCACTCAGCACAGGCAGATACAACCGCAACTTATGAAGTGCTTCTTTCACAATTAGATAAATATAAAGAGCTTGAAAATGATGTAGATTTCTTAGCAGAATTCTCACAAAGAGGTGGGAAATTTGCTGATATGGCAGGTTTTGTAAGGTATAATGATAAAGATGAAGAAGTACTTAGTTTTGGAAAATATAGAGGAGTTACCCTTAGGGAAATATGGAAAGATAATCCTGGATATTTCTCTTGGATTAATCAAGCAGATTTTCCTTTATACACCAAAAATGTAATGAGAAACTTTGCAGATAAAATGAAATTAGAAAAGAAATTTAATTCCTAATGAAGATTTTCTGTATCGGTAGGAATTATGCAAATCATACCAAAGAATTAGGGAATGCTATACCTAGTGAACCTTTGTTTTTCCTCAAGCCAGATACTGCAATTCAACCAAAAGGACATCCTTTTTTTATTCCTCACTTTTCTGATGACATACATTATGAAGTAGAGTTAGTAATAAAAATTCATAAAACAGGAAAACATATAGAGGAACAATTTGCACACAAATACTACTCAGAGATTGGTTTAGGGATTGACTTTACAGCCCGTGATGTTCAGCAGGAATGTAAAGCAAAAGGCTTACCCTGGGAAAAAGCAAAAGGATTTGATGGCTCAGCACAAATTAGTGGAACTTTTATTAATAAATTTGATTTGGATTTAGATAATATTAACTTTAGTTTGGAGAAAAACCATGAACAAGTACAAATAGGAAACTCTAAGGATATGCTTTTTTCTTTTGATAAAATCATTGCTTATCTCTCAAAATTCTATACACTAAAAATTGGAGATTTAATTTACACTGGAACTCCAGAAGGAGTAGGAAAAGTGAAAAAAAAGGATTCTCTGAAAGGTTTTATTGGAGAAAAAGAAATGTTTAAGGTTTTGGTAAAATAGATTAATCTGCAACTATTACTTTTTCAACAAACTCTTGCCCTGCAATTCGTATTTTTAATAAATAAACCCCAACCGCATTTTTTCTTAAAAAAGAAAGATTAATTTGATTGTTGCTCTCAGGAGTAATGGTATAGTTAAGTTCACTAATTTTTTTTCCATTTATATCATAAATTTCCATGTTCATTGCATCTGAATTGGCAGCATAAACATAAAGATGAGAATTGGCAGATATTGGATTTGGGACAATAGAAATTATCTCAGAAATAGTTTGGCTTTTTGGCTCTGTTAAAAGTAAATCAGCCAAAGCAAAATTAGGCAAACCATAACCCAATGAATCGTTAGGATTCTCATTCAAATGAGCACTCAATATAATTGCATTGATTATTTCCATATTGCTTCTTTTTGGATGAGCTTGCCAAAGACAAGCAGTCATTCCAGCAATAATTGGGGATGAAAAAGAAGTGCCATTTCCAGCTAAAATGCCATTATCAGAAGTAGCAACAATGGTATTTCTGCCTTGTGCCACAACAGTTGGTTTTACTCTACCATCAGCAGTTGGGCCGAAAGAAGAGAACCAAGCAAAATCTTTGTTTTCATCTACTGCCCCAATAGATAAAATACTATCAGCATCAGCAGGAGCGCCAATATAATGCCAGCTTCCTGCACCAGAATTTCCAGCAGAATTTATCACAATCATTCCTTTTCGACTAGCAAGATTAGCTGCAATACTTACTGCTGTTGTTCTGCCGTCCATATCAGCATAAGTATGGTTTTGAGTTGCATCATCAAAAGTGGTATAACCAAGTGAAGAGTTGATAATATCCGCACCAACACTATCAGCAAATTCAGCCGCACAAAGCCAATTGTATTCCTCAATCAAATTTTCTGTACCCCCATCTTCCGTACGCAAAAGCCAAAAAGAAGCATTAGGAGAAGTGCCAATAATTTGTCCTTTGTTTTCTGCTCCCATTGTGGAAAGCACCATCATACCATGTGAATGATCTTCATAAACTGATGTTTCCCCATTTACAAAATCCCAAGTCCCAAGAATTCTATTTTCTTCAAAAAGTATATTGAAAGCATCCATCTCATCTGCTTTACTAAATCCTGCATCTAAAACTGCAATTACTTTTCCTTCTCCTTTCAAGTTTCTATCATGTAATACATCTCCTTTTAGCATTTGGATTTGATTATAAGCATCTCCATAATCTGCTTTGGAAAAATCAGTTTCAAACTTGGATTTCGTTTTTAGATTTGACTTATTCTTATTCCAACTTCCAAAATAATAAACATTTTTTACAAAAGGAAAATTAATTTTACTTGCAAGCGTAGAATCATTTGTCACAAGCATTATTCCATTAAACCATTTGGAACGATTGATGATTTCAAATCCTAAATTTTTAACGCTATCGGCATACCAAGAGTTTATTGGTAAATCTTGAATTTTTATATCAATTTTCTGCTTTACTCGTCTATCAATTGCTCTTTGAGAAAGGAAATTTTCAGGACTATTTAAAGAAATATTTGAGTTGTTTTTATCAGTGAAAGAAACCCAGTATTTGTAAGTAATAGAGTCTTGTTGAGCAAAAGCAGAAAAGGAAACTAATAGGAAATAAATTATTTTTTTCATTTTGATATTGTAAATTCAATTGATAAATGATCTATCTAAATCGTATTTACTATTTATTAATCTTTTCATAAAACAAATGTATCAATATACAGCAAATTAATCTGTCCCCCGGCAAAAAATAACCCCTGTAAAATTTACAGGGGTTTATAATTTGTAAAGCGGTCTGGACGAACCCGCTTTTCTGAGAAGAGCATATTTTACTATTTTTTATTATTTTTTACCATTTATTACCTAGTAATATTAATTTTTTATTTTTTCAAAAATATTTTTTTGTTAATATAAATAAACAAAATCTGACCACGGTCTGACCACGCTTGTTATATTTGCAGCATTAAAATACACTAAAATTTTATGTCAAAAATTCGTTACAACTTACGCAATACAAAATCTCAAAATGAAACGTCAATAATTCTTATATTTAATTTTGATGGCGAGCGCTTAAAGGTTTCTACAAATATTAGCATACATCCAAAATTCTGGAACCGACAAAAACAAAGAATAAAAGAGCAAATGGATTCTCCGGCACACTATTCTTTGAATCAAAGATTAGATGAACTATCTCTAATTATGACAAAAGAATACAATAAGCTTTTGGAAACGGATGGAGTAGCCGATAAAGATGTGCTAAAACATAATTTCTTAAAAGCGATCAACTCCCCTACTACAAATGGAAAGAAGAAAAAGTTTTGGGACTATTATGAAGAATTTGTTGAATTTAAAAGAAAACAATTAAATGATATCAGGGATTATAATAAGTCCCTAAGGAAACATCTTCTTGCCACCGAAAAGATTCTAAAAAACAAAGCCACTTTTAATAGCATTAAAATGCTGGACAATGGCTTTATTGAAACAATGGAGAATTACCTCACTTATGAAGCGATAAATGCATATGGAGAGAGAGGATTGTCAGTTAATACTATTGGTAAGCAATTCAAAAACATAAAAGTGTTCTTAAATTGGTGCTTTGAGAGAGAATACGTCCCAATATTCTCTACTAAGCATATTATTTCAAGGCAAGAGATAACTGATGAAGTATATATTACACAAGAAGAATTAGATCAAATGCTTGCATTAAAGATAAATGATGATTTACAACAAAAAATAAGAGATGCTTTTATCCTTGGTTGTGAGACTGGATTAAGGTTTGGCGATTTGAAATCTTTTAGAAATGCCCACATAGATAAAACAAACAGAAAAGAAAGCATCAAGATTCAGCAAAAGAAAACTAAAAAGAAAGTAATAATCCCTTTAAGTCGTGTTGCGCTAAGTATCTTGAAAAAATACAATTATAATTCCCCTATTC
This sequence comes from Flavobacteriales bacterium, assembly GCA_014381465.1. Taxonomy (GTDB): domain Bacteria; phylum Bacteroidota; class Bacteroidia; order Flavobacteriales; family BACL11; genus DUAL01. The sequence continues at coordinate 12,945 of JACNLP010000049.1, forward strand.
AAAAAATTACAAGTGCTAATTTTAATAGAGAAATAAAGCAAATTTGTAAAAATACAGGGATAGATAATACTGTTACACAATACAGAACACTAAAGGGGGCTATACAAGAAATAGATTATAAAAAGTATAAATTAGTAAGCTCTCATACTTGCAGGAGAACATTTTGCACACTTAAAGTATTAGCAGAAATTCCAATCAGCTTAATTATGAAAATTTCTGGTCACAACACAGAGAAAAGTTTTTTCAGGTATTTAAAAATGGATGAGGAAACTTCTGCAGAAAAAATGAGGAAGTATATTAATTAATTTCTTTAACAAATTAGTTTAAATGGAGTTTTTTTGGAGATAAAGGGATTATCCCGTAAAGTGTGTAGGATAAAAGATATACCATAATTTAATAAATCTATACTTTTGCCACCTCAGAACTTTATTACATTTTTGAAATAACTTCTTGTTTTAACCAATTAAATGCAGCCGATTGATTATATGCTAGTTCTGTTCGTAACAATGCCTCCATGTCTCCAGTAAAATCAGGGTTATTCTTCTTCTCCTCAATATTCATTGAAAACTCTTTTTGACTTGGTGGTCTTTTTCCTGTTCCAAAAGTGATATACTCTTTAAAACAATGTACAATTTGATGGATATTTAAATCCATATTTAATCTGGAGTAGTCTAAGTCGAACAAATCCCTACCCTTACTCCTTTGATATAAAGCTCTTAATTTTGTTCCTAATAATTCATTTATATTATAAGTTCTAATTTTAGCTTTTCCTACGAACCATTCACTATTTACTTCAAAAGGGAAATCAACCCAATTTAAAACATTAAAATGTTCTTTGCAGTTTATTTCTAACTTTAAGCGCAATGGAATTTCTTCATATTCTGAGGAAAATCGATACACGGCTTTTGCCCCATGTCCGCTAACTTGTGTTTTTCTTTTCTGCTCAAAAAAAGTAACCGCCTCCCCTATTCTTTTTAGGATTGGTTTTATTGGTCCAGCTTTTATTTGAACTAAATCAATATCTTCTGAATACCTAGGTGCAGGGTGAAGATATAACTTATGTAAAGCTGTCCCTCCTCTAAAAGCTAAATTTTCTCTTAAAAAATTATCAGAGAATATTTCAACTAACGCTCTACTAATTACCAAATCTTGTTCTACTTGCGAAAATTGTTTCCAAGGAGCATGTTCTTGCCATTTTGCTATATATGGTTTTGGTATCATAAATCACTTTCTAATTTAATATTTACATCAACTTTCCATTGATTATCAACTGCACCTGGGCTTTCTCCTTTTCTTGGGCTGAGTAAAACTGGATAAATTTTAGATTGATCTAAATAGTTTTTAATTTGATTGCAATAGTTTGCATTTACTTTTAACTCCTCTAGCAAAAACCCAAACCTTTGCAATGTACTCATGTACGGATACCATGATAATAAATCTTTAAGGTCTTGCTCGGTTATTTCTTCTGATAATTCTTCTAAAATAGCTAACATTCTGTTTATCCCTCCTACTTTTGTTTGATGATTTATTAAGTCAACAACCGTTAATGCTGGGCTTGATAATTTAAATATACCAGCATCAGATTTTTTTTCAATAATATTTTTTAATGCCCATTTAGTAGTTGTAAGAAACCTAATATTTAATTCTTTTTTCTTAATATCGTTTAATTTTGGGGTTTCTGTCATCACATATTCTTTATGAGTTTGCTGATGGCTTGCTCCATGAAATTTAGCAGCAGAATAGAATCCTATATAATAATTACGATTGAGATATTTAAATAACTTGTCAATATATAATTGTATTGGCAAACTTCCTTGTTTTGAATATCTTGGAGGTATGATTAAGTAAAAACCCTTTCTGACACTTACAATCTCTTTTTTCTCGATTAATCTAGTTAGTTCAGATTTTAAAAACCTACTACTATCAGTGTTATTAATTAATTCATCCATTGAAAATGAATAATTCTCAATAGATAACAAATGCTTTATAAATCCTGTAATACTCACTTTAGTAATATTTCGACAAAAGTACTGAAAATAGGTGCTTATCTCAAATTATTACTAAGATATTTTAATTAACAAAGTAAAAGTGTAAATCAAAATATTTATATTTCGTTTAACTCTAAAAGATGTGTTATTATGAATAATAAATAAACCTATACACTTTAAGGACGTTCCGTTTATTCTCACATCTTGTTTTCAATTAAATAATCTTCTATACCTTGAATTTTCAATAAATATTTAAATTCCATAACCAAATTTTCCGTATATTTGCACCGCATTAAGAGAGGTAATTTTACCCTCCAACCGAGCTAGAACGCCACGGTGGAAAAGCAATGCGGACACCAAATGTCAAAAAAAGTTCAATAATTTCCATTGTACTTTTACGCTTGTTCTCTTAATGTGAATGTTTTGAGTTATTAACCTTTAAATATTTACATTATGAATTATCAGAATTCACCAACTAATTATTTACCCAAATATTTTGGGCTGTTCTCTTACATTATTGTTTGGCATTTTAGCGCTACACATAAACCGTATCCTATGAGGTTTTTTTCAAGAAAGAAACACTTGATGAAATTGTGCAGGTTTAAAACATCACTATTAATTAAAAACATGAAAACATACACATATCAAACCAACATAAAAACTGAAAATGGATTTGCATTTCCATCTTATCTTGGTTTAGGAATCCTACAACTAAATACAATTACTGAAATAGATAATGGCGCTTTTGGGGAATATTATGTTCAAAGTGAAGGAAGATTAACAAACGAATTAGATTTCTCAAATAAGCAAATCTTAAAATCAGACATTTCTCCTTTTTCAAGCATCTCAAATGAAGGAAGCGGAATTATTTTGCCTGTTTTTTTAAAAGATGCAATCAATTTAATGAAAAGAGAAGGTGTGATTGGTAAAACTAAAGAGACAGCAGTTAGAGTATTATATGTATAAATCAATATTAATTAAATCAAACAAAAAATTATGGAACACTTAAAAAAGGAAGGATTTCAAAGAATATTAAAAGAATATCTTAAACCAGATATCCAAATTAAACCTAATTCTAAAGAAAAAGGGCAAGTAATAATTCATTGTAATGGTGGTGATATTTTAAGATTATGGCCAAATCATACTTTTCTGAAACCACATGGCTCAAATAGTATTTGCAAGTTAGTTTATTCAGAAGGAATTAGCCTTTACCCAAGATGGATAAAAGGCCCTATCAAGTTTACATTAATATTTGAAGGTCTCCCAAAGGGATGTGAAAGTTTTGATTTGTTTGAACAGATTCCTGAACCTGGTGGCTTCAGATATTTAGGTATTTTCAGAAATAAGACTGATGTATATAAAATAACCTTTTAAAAAATAAAACTATGAATTTTAAGATTGGAGATAAAGTAATCTGTGTTAATAATAAATTTCTTGAAACAGATAGAGATTTATTACAATATCCAAAAGTAAATAATATATATATTGTAAGAGGTGTTTACCCAGACGGTGAAGCTATTTATTTGGTTGGAATACATAATCTAAATGTTCCTGGAACTAATGAAGAACCCTGTTTTTTGAATTGGAGATTCATTAAAACGCAAGAATTATCAAAAGAAGGAGAGGCTATCAATAACAAACAGAATAAAGCACGATTAAAAATTAAAAGTAATGCACGATAAAACTCCATTTAATCATATAATATCAAAAGGCTTGAGATTAAAAAAAGTAAATATCCCCTACACCAGTTTTGAATATATTTCCAATGAGTGTGTAGACACTGTAGATTTGGATAATTTTAACAAGAACGAAACAACTCGACTACCTCTTCTTTATTTTGTGTTAGGTAAATTTTGCCCAATGAAGATTGATTTTGAAGAATTCTTTAAAGAAGAAAGAATAGCTGCAGTATTACATATTTGGTATTTATCAGGAAATATTCACTGTTGTGAAATTTATAGATTTCCTGAAAATTTCAACTATACAAAAATTACTTACCCTTGTGACTTAGAAAAATTTAGGATAAAACATAGTGATAACTTTTGGTTGGATTATAGAAAAATGCTCACTGAGAATTTTAACCATTTTAATGATAAACACTTAATAAGAGAGTTGACTAAACAAATTGGAATTTCCCATTTAGGAAAGGCTCAAAAAACATTATATACAAATCATCTTTTTGCAGAAATGAGAAATAGATTTGACATGAGTGAATTCCATAAAGATATACTTGAATTAAGCAGGAAAGTTTTTCTACAAGATGTAATAACAGTTTTCCTGCTTGGTGAAAAAGTATATAAGAAATATAAATTTGAAGAAAATTAAATAAAAGCGAAAAATATATTTGTCATTTAAAATATTCTTTGTACTTTAAAACGCAACTACAGGGGTTGCTTTACCTAGTGGCTAGGTGAAATTTTAATCATTTTTTAAAAAAACTAAAATCAAAATAAACAACATGGATATCATAAAACCGAAAACCAAAGTAGATACTAAAATTAGAAACAAAGCAAAAGAGCAATCATCAGAAAAAAGGCAAGTTATAATTCATGGAATAATTCGCCCAATGATGGGTGCAAGTATTGATTTATTTAAGGATGATATTTTTCTATTCCCTCATGGTTATGACAAAAAATGCAAGTTAGTATACTCAAAAAATATAGCCATTTACCCTGATAAATACGAAATACCTTCATTAACCATACATAATTTTACTATGGTTTTTGAAGGGCTGCCAAAGGATTGTATAACTTTTGATTTGATAGAAGACATCAAGGAATCTGGTGGTTTTGTAGAAAAAAATATCTCAAGAAATTTTTCAGATGTGTATGAAATAGTTTTTTAAAGCCATTATCGTTTATTCACCGCTAATCAATCAACTAAAACAAACTTACAAAAAAATATGAAGAGAAAAATGTCGGTGTAGTAAGATTACAACCAACACTTATTTCACTAGATTACAG
>JACNLP010000050.1 GCA_014381465.1 Flavobacteriales bacterium
CGCAATAAGCAAATAAAATGAAAAAGAGAATACAAATAGATGGTGTATGGTATGTAGAAGAAGTGCAAGATTTTGATATTACTTACACACATCAAGCTTGTAGTGGCGTGTTTGACTTTATGGTACTACTTACAGAAGATGGGGCAATTATGACCGATACAGGAAATGTAACGGCTTATATAAATGGTAGAGATAAAGATCCTGAGTATTGGGATAATACCGAATGGCTGATAGATGTACGAGATGGCATAAAGACATCTTTTGAAAATGATTTATCTGACTTGCAGTTAGCAGAACTTCAAAACTTGCTAATAGCAGCAACTGAAAAGGGGTGGTTATGAAAGTATATGCCGTTTTGTATAATAGTGGCAATCTGAGGGGTAAAGTGAGTAATGGCGTATAGTTATGTCCAGTTTATTGATGATAAAACAAGACAATAATGTGATTATGTTTCTAAAAATGTACAAAATAAGGGTAAATGTATATAATAAGAAACACAAAATAAGGGTAGAAGAAAAAACTAAAACAATAGATATGGAAGAATTTGTATTAGATTTTGTAGAAGAAGGTAGTATTACTGAGATTGATGTAGTAATGGAAGTTACTGGACTGACCTATGAAGAAGTAAAAAGTTGTTGTAAAATATTAGTTATTGACTAATGGCATATAACGCATTGTGTATGGTGCGTTGCTTTTCGCAATGCATTATATACGGTGTTGTAAGTAGTACGGTAAATTAATAACAAAACTAAATAAATATGACAAAAGCATTAAGTATAGTAGGCAGTAGCCGAAGCAATGGCGAAAGGGAAAAGGATGATTTTTACCCTACACCAAGTTATGCAGTAGATAAACTATTAAAGCGAGAGGTTTTTAATGGGAACATTTGGGAATGTGCCTGTGGTGAAGGCGATATAAGTGAAGTCTTTTTAAAAAACGGTTTTGAAGTAAGAAGTAGTGATTTAATAGACCGAAATTATGGTACGGTAGAAAACTTTTTTGAAGCTGATTATGTAGCTGATAACATAGTTACAAACCCACCTTTTAAATATGCCCTTGAATTTGTAAATGAAGCCAAGAAAAAAAGTAATGGCAAAATAGCAATGTTCTTAAAAACCGTTTTTTTAGAAAGCGAGAAAAGAAAACCAATGTTTGAGGATAAAGAGTTCCCGTTAAAAACCGTTTACCAATTTAGTAAGAGAGTAACCTTATATAAAGATGGGGTAAAAATGAAAAACTCTGGAATGATAGCCTATGCTTGGTATGTATGGGAAAAGGGCTACTGCGGAAAACCTACAATAGAATGGATATAGTAGTATTACTTACAACAATAGATATGAAAGCAAAATTAGAATTTAACTTATTAGAACCTGAAGAAGCTCAAGAACATTTACAATGTGTTAATGCAAGTAAGATGGCCTGTTTCATTTGGGAATTGAAACACAACTTCTGGAGAAAGTGGAAACATAATGAAACAGACTTCAATTTAGATAACTATAAAGAAGCACTTCAAAAATTAATGGAAGAACATAATATTAACCCTGATGAATTATATCAGTAATAATTTGACAAAAGCACCTAAAATAGGTACTTATCTAAAAATATAACTAAAACAATAAATATGAAAAATTTAAAAAACAATATTGAACAAACTTGTACAGACTTTGGGGAGTATCTTATAAATAATGCCAATAAGGGTATTGACAATATAGATGTAATGTGGGAACAATTCCAAAAAGAACAAGCAAAAGAAGTTATGGATATATTAGATGACATTACTGATAAAACTGATATTTCAGATACAATAGATAATTTTGAAAAAAGATATGTAGTAAGAGTAAGCGAAAAAACATCTGATAAGGAATTTGAAAAATATATAAAAGATTTAACTGATTTTTTTGAGCCACATAAAGTAATAGTTTTAAGAGATAAAAATATAACAATAAAGGAAATATGAGCTACATATTAATTATAATACTTTGGGAGTTTACGAAAGGCATAAGAAAATCAATAATAAATAAATGTTACAAATAACAAATGAGGATAATATGGAGTTAATGTCAAGATATAAAGATAATCATTTTGACTTAGCAATAGTAGATCCTCCTTATGGGATTGGAGAAAGTAATAAGAAAAGGGAAAATACCAAAAGCGATAAATGGAATAATCCAACTAAAAAAATACACAATGTAAAAGAGTGGGATTGTAAAACGCCTGAACAAAATTATTTTGATGAATTACAAAGAGTTTCTAAACATCAAATTATTTGGGGTGCAAACTATATGATTGATAAAATAAAAAAACCTTCAATGGGCTGGATATTTTGGGATAAAAAAAATGGCGATTCAGATTTTAGCGATGGAGAACTTGCGTACACAAGTTTTAAAAAAGGATTGAGGAAATTTGAATGGTTGTGGAATGGATTTCAAAAACAACGACCCGAAATAAAAATACACCCAACGCAAAAACCTGTAAAACTTTACGAATGGCTTTTAATGAATTACGCTAAAGAGGGTTACAGAATATTAGATACACATTTGGGTAGTGGAAGCATTGCAATAGCGTGTCATAATTTAAAGTTTGATTTAACAGCTTGTGAATTAGATAAAGAATATTATAAGACTGCAATGAAAAGAATAAACGAACACAAACAACAAATAAGATTATTTTAAATGAATACCTTAGCAATGATAAAAAGAACAGAGGGCTGCACAGATAAGGACGGCATTCCAAGAGGTTGGATAATATATTACGATAAGAAAGACAAGATATATGAAATTAAAAGTTTGTTCCAGCCGCAAGACTATAAAGGAAGCAGACCTGTATATACTGATCGTGAATTAATAAAGATACTAACAAAGCAATCTTAATAATGTTTTTAACAACTTATTTTTGTATTGATTTTTTTACTAATATTGTAGAATGATTAGAGCAACAATCTCAGTTTTATTAATGCCCATAGCAATTATAGCAAGCATCATCGTGCTGCTTCTGGCAATACAAATAGCAATACATGAAGCACTTTGGAAAGATAAAGAATCTTAAAATAGATTTATTAGATGAGGAAAGATTTATTGAGGACTTATTAAAGTTTGAGGGTAAGAATATTGTTATCCTTATAAGCGAGAACAAAGACTACCGAACAAACAGCCAAAACAAATTATGGTGGAAGTATATGGAGATCCTGGGCGGAGAGCTTGGATATATAAAAAACGAAATGCACGATATTGCAAAGCTCAAATTCTTGGAAAGAGAAAGGATTGAGAATGGGGTTAAAATAAAATATCTTAAATCAACCACCAGCCTAACCAAAAAGGAATTTAAAGACTTAGTGGATGCAGTTGTAATATGGGCGGCATCAACATTCAGCATCAATCTACCAAATGAGTGAGGATAGATTACAAAGCCGAGTGGTTAGATATATCAAGGAAACTTATCCTGATGTAAAATATTGCTCATCAATAGCTGGTGCATACATAAGTAGCCGAGTGCAAAGAGCAAAGATAGTAAGGAATGGATATGTACGAGGCAAAAATGATTTGGATATATATGAGGCAAGAGGTGGATACTTTGCCCTGTTCCTGGAGTTAAAAGAGAATGCTTATCCAACAAAAGCCCAAAAGGATTGGATAGCAGCAATGAATGAGAGAGGATATTATGCAGAGATAACGAGAGGTTATGAGCAGACAATTAATACTATTGATAAGTATTTAAGTATGCCGCAAACAAAAGGAAAATGAGAAAGGTTAGCGATAAGCAAAAGGAGAAAAACAAAAAGATAAGGAGAGCGTATAAGGAGATTGCTATGGAGAGAGGACATTATTGCACAGGATGTGGTAGAGCTGATGTACCATTAAGCCATAGCCATATAATACCAAGGAGTAGGAGAGCTGATCTATCGCATGACAAAGCCAACATAACATACCATTGCTTATCAATGGGAGAGCGTAAAGGTTGCCATGAGATATGGGAGAGTAGAGATAGAGATAAGCTATTGGACTATTATAAGAACTTAGAATATATATTAGAATTGGATACAGAGTATTACTTTATAATAACTGAATTGAATGCCAAAGCTACCAGATAATAAGAGGAGGCCCTGGATGCCAAAGAAACAAACGCAAACAAGGCTAAGGGATAACTCTGACTTCTATCATAGCAAGCAATGGAGGAGTGTTAGGAATTATTATATACAGCGTAATCCTTTATGTGCTGACTGCAATAGGAGAGGCAAGACAACAGGCGGACAAGTGGTTGATCATATAAAGCCAATCAATATGGGTGGGCATAAGACTGACTTATCCAATCTGCAAACTCTTTGTCATCCTTGCCATAACTCTAAGAGTGGTAGGGAGGCATGGGAGTATAGAAATAAAAATAAAAAATAGTTATGGGGATGGCGGTGCAAATCTTAAAAAGGAAATCTTTCTGTAATCGCTGATGGAGTTGCACTTTTTTAAACGCAAAATTGGCAATCTGGGTAAATGAGTAAATACGAATGCAAAAAATGTAAACAAACAAAGGAGCTTTTAAAAACTACAAGCGTTTTCAGGAATGGAAAGCTGGTAGCAAGGGAGGCTATTTGTGATAAGTGTGGTAAATATATGGAATACATTGAGGAGAAATTTAAGAGCTTCCCAACTATAATAAGAAATGAGGAACACATGAAAAAAAATTAATGGGCAAGGGGCGTAAAAAAATACCAACTAAATTAAAAGAGGCTCAGGGAACAATTGAAAAATCAAGATTAGTTGAAAATGAAATGCAAGTTGATGCTTGCCGTGAATTACCAGCATCTCCTGTTTGGCTTTCTGAAATAGGGAAGAGCGAATGGTATAAGGTAACCAATCAATTATTTAATTTACAAATGCTGCATCAGATTGATTTACCATTAATAGCTGCTTATTGCAATGAGATAAGTTTATATATTGAAACGGAAACAATGCTGAGAGAAAAGGGGAGGATTCAAGTTTTTAAAAATATTGATGGAACAGTAAAGCATACACAAGCAATTCCTTATCAAAAAATAGCAAAAGACGCCTTAGATAAAGCATTAAAATTAGCTGTTCAATTTGGATTAACTCCTGTTGCAAGAGCAAGTATTAACGCTCCAAAGATTACAAACAATACTCAAATAAATTATTTTGATTAGTGGATAAATATTATTTTGATAAAGAAGCAGCGGATAGAGCTGTAAGTTTTATTGAGGAATTTATAACGCATACAAAAGGGGAGCTTGCTGGCAAACCATTAATATTGGAGGAGTGGCAAAGTGAAATAACCAAAAAGATATTTGGCTGGAAGCATAAGGAAACAGGATACAGAAAGTTCAGAACGGTTTTTATTGAGGTGGCAAGGAAAAATGGAAAGACCACATGGGCGGCATCTTTAAGTAATTATATGCTATTTGCAGATAATGAGAGGGGGAGCGAGATATATGCAGCGGCTGGAGATAGAAACCAAGCTGGATTAGTGTTTGAAATTGCAAAAGGCATGATTCTAAACAATCCTGAATTAAGCAATAGAGGAAAGGTTTTTAGAAACTCCATAACAAATGAAGCAAAAGGGAATTTTTTTCAAGCCATTTCATCTGATAGCAAAACAAAGCACGGCTTTAATGCCAATTGTATTATTTTTGATGAGCTACACACGCAACCAAATAGGGATTTGTGGGATACGCTTTTAACATCAACCGGAAGTAGGCGACAACCTTTGGTAATAGCCATTACAACTGCTGGCTATGATAAAAATAGTATTTGCCATGAAGTTTATAGTTATGCTAAATCGGTTTTAGATGGATCAATAATTGATGAGAGTTTTTTGCCTGTAATTTATGAGGCGGATGAGGATGATGATATTACAAGTGAGGAAACTTGGATTAAGGCAAATCCAAACTATGGAGTGAGTTTGCGAAAAGAATATATGGAGAGGGAAGCGAAAAAAGCAATGGATATACCAAACTACATGAATACCTTTAAAAGATTACACTTGAATATTTGGACTACCAATGAAACTAAATGGATGAATGATAAAGAATGGATGGATTGCCAGGGAGATTTGGGGGATTTGAGCGGAATGGCTGCATGGGGTGGGATTGACTTAGCTACAACAAGGGATATTAGTGCTTTTGTGCTATTATTTAAGGTGGATAACAAGTTCAAAATACTACCTTTTTTCTTTGTTCCTGAGGATAATGCTAAAAAAAGAAGTGATAGAGATGGTATTGATTACCTAAGTTGGATAAATCAAGGGCATATTATAGCTACTCCTGGCAATGTAACTGATTATTCCTTTATTAGAAAAAAGGTAAATGAGCTTTCAAAGAAATATCGCATCCAAAGTATTGCTTATGATAGATGGAATGCCAGCCAATTAGTAATAGATCTGCAAGGAGATGGAGCTAACATGTCGCCATTAGGACAAGGATATGCAAGTTTATCAGCACCAACCAAGCAATTGGAGAAACTTATATTAGGAAAGGAGATTGAGCATAATGGCAACCCTGTATTAAGATGGATGATTGGGAATGTGCAATTAGAAGTTGATGCAGCTGATAATCATAAGCCGAGCAAAAAGAAAAGCAAGGAAAAGATTGATGGAGTTGTTGCTACTATTTGTGCATTGGCGGAGTATATGAGTGAGGAAAAAGATGGAGATAGTATTTACGATAATCGTGGACTTTTAATATTATGATTGAATTTAAAATATTAGCTTTATTAAGCCCAAATGGTTTTGATGATAGATTTTGGAAAAATTGCAAAAGCGAAAAAACTTATAAGGCGGCTTATGAAAAAACGGAAAAAGAATTTGAGGAACACTTTGGAAAGCGTAAATATTCCGACTATAACAGCTATCGTGGTGCAAGAGATAAGCGTATAAAACGCCAAAAATCCTATTTAACATAATAAAATTATACAACTTTTTGAGCAAAAAAACCTTATCAAGGGAATTGCATAGGTTTGATTTTTAGCAGTTTTTGATATATGGATGAGCAAAAGAGGAGTAAAGCCCTGTAATCGCATAAAATACGCCTTAAAACAAATATTTAGGAAATGTATATAATATACACAAAAGAGTTTATTTTTAGCCGTATAATTGCAAAATTCCAAAAACTATATCATTGGCAATAACTGATTTCATCACAAATATTTTTAAGAAAAAAGAAGTAAGAAGCACTTATCCAGCATCTGTTTTTAGCGGAATATCGCAAAGCGGAGTTGCTGTGGATAAGGCAACAGCTTTAACATTTACAGCAGTTTGGAGTGCAATAAGATTATTGAGTGAATCAATATCAAGTTTACCTGTTAATGTTTATGAGCGAAATGCAATTGGAGATAAGCAGCTTGCGTTTAAAAATCCAGCATATAAATTAGTTCATAACGAGCCAAATAAATACATGAGTTCAATTACTTTTTTTGAAAAGGTAATGATGGATTTATGTATAAACGGCAATAGTTATATTAGAATTGACAGAAATGGAGCTGGGAATCCTGTGGCTCTTATACCGCTTAATGCTGATAATGTAAAAATAAAGCAAAGCAATGGAGATTTCTTTTATCATATCAAAGATAGTGATGAAACTTTGGATGATGAGAATATTTTACATTTTAAAGGGATTTCAAGTGATGGAATAATTGGACTTTCTCCAATTAGCCAAAATGCAAATGCAATAGGTTGGGGGATTGCCCTGGAAAAATATGGAAGTAAGTTTTTTACAAACGCATCCAAATTAAGCGGAGTTTTGCAAACTGATAGAGCTTTAAGTGAGCAAGCGATTGAGCGTTTAAGAAACTCTTTTAATAATACATATACTCAACTATCCAATAGCCAATCAACAGCTATATTGGAGGAGGGTTTAAGTTTCAAACCTATTAGCATAAGCCCTGAGCAAAGCCAATTTTTAGCTTCAAGAGTGTTTAGCATAACTGAGATTGCGAGAATGTTTAATATCCCAACATTTATGTTGCAAGAGCATTCTAAAAGCTCTTTTAATAATATAGAATCATTAAGCCAAAGTTATGTTACTTACACTTTAATGCCGTATATTAGAAGAATGGAAAGCGAAATGAATCGCAAATTATTTAGGCAAAGAGATAAAGGTAAGTTGTTTGTTGAGTGGAATGTAAATGCTCTTTTAAGGGGTAATATTAAGGATAGGAGTGATTCTTATAAAACAGCGGTTGGAAATGGTTGGATGACCATTAATGAAGTAAGGAGAAAAGAAAATATGAATAGTATTGAGGATGGAGATAAACACTACATTCCTTTAAATATGACTACAATAGATAAAATTGGGAGCGAACAAGAGTAAATATTATTACGATATTAACAGGAATAAACCATATACCAAAAAGGTAAATGATATTTGGACAAAAAACATAACTATGGAAAAAAGATATTTTAACATTGATACCAGAACTGAAAAAAGGGAAGATGGTACTACATCAATAACAGGGCATGCAAGTGTATTTAATCATTTAAGTGAGGACTTGGGGGGTTTTAGAGAAAAGATTGCCCCAGGAGCATTTTCTGATGTATTAGATAATGATGTAAGAGCTTTGGTAAATCATGATCCAAATTTGTTGCTCGCAAGAACAACAAGTGGAACGCTTAGATTGGCGGAAACAGAAGATGGCTTACAATATTCTTTTGATGTACCAAATACAACTTATGGAAATGATTTAGTTATAAGTATGGAGAGAGGCGATTTAACAGCTTCAAGTTTTGCTTTTACGGTGCAATCTGATACTTGGGAAACAAATGATGATGGGGATGATATTCGTACAATCAATAAAGTTAAAAGACTTTATGATGTATCTCCTGTAACTTATCCAGCGTATCCTGATGCGGATGACTTAACGCTTGCAAAGAGAAGTTTAGCTTTGCACAAAGAGAGAGAGGAAAACGATAAACAGGAAAAGGATTTGGTAAAGAGGAGTTTATTGCGTTTAAAAATAGAGTTAAAAAAGAGAGAAAAATAGTATTAATATTAAAATTGAATAAAAAAATGAAATCAATTGAATTAAAAGAATTGCGTGCTGATGTTTTGGCAGAATTGGAAGTAATCCAAAAGACTGCTGAGGCTGAGGAAAATCGTGATTTAACAGAAGATGAGAATACACAAGTTGATGCCCTTTTGGCAAAAGCTGATGTATTTTCAACAAAAATCAAAAGAGCTGAAAAATTGGAATCTCAATTAAGAGAGGCTGCTAAAATTTCAGGATCAGATGTACAAAAAGTTGAGCCATCAAAAGAAGCAAGAAATTGGAGCTTATTTAAAGCTATCAATGAAGTGCGTAATGGTGGCGGCTTAACAGGACTTGAAGCAGAAATGCATCAGGAAGCTGAAAAAGAAAACAGAGGTGCTTTAAGTGGAGTTGGTATTCCATCTTTTATGACTGAGAAAAGAGCTATTGATCAAGCTGGCTCTGCAATTGCTCCATCAGTTACAGGAGCTTATGCTGATTCCTTACAGGAAAATGGTGTATTTAGTCAAGTTGGTGTTACCGATTTAGGTAATATGGCCGCTGATACAGTAATCCCTGTTGCAGGCGGATCAACTGTTGCTTGGAGTGGAGAGGTTACTACTGTTTCAAATAGTGGTGCTGACTTTGGAAAGGTTACTTTAACTCCAAAAAGATTAAGTGGAGTTGCTAATTTATCTAATGTTATATTAGCTCAAAATGGTGCTGCTGCTGAGGCTGCAGTAATGAGAGATTTAGCAAGAAATGTAGCTGTTCAAATGGATGCTGCAATGTTCGGATCAACATCTGTAACAAATGCTCCTGGGGCTATTGCTGCAACAACAGGAGTACTTACATTTACTGAGGCTGCTGCTGCTGATTTAGCATCTGATATGTTAGAAGCAATCCAAACTATCGCAAATGATCATGGATTAACAGGTATTGAGAAATTTGTAAATTCTTACGAATTATATAGCGGAATTAAATCTGCTGCTCAAGTATCTTCAACATCTCCTTTATGGCTTGATGGCAAAATTGATGGTTATGATTCTTTCTTTAGTTCTGCACCAGCAAGTGTAGCTGGAACAAGTGGAGATGGTATGTTTGGAGATTTTTCAAGAGTTTATATGGCTTCTTTTGGCCCTACAAATATCTTAATTGACCCTTACACAAATGCTGCTGACAATGAAGTTAGAATAGTGCTTAATCAGCATTATGATTTCGGAGTTGCATCAGGTGCTTCTTTTGTGAAATATACATCATTAGTATAATTGTAATTTAATATTGGGGGCGGTTTAATCGCTGCCCCCTTTTTTTAAAAAAGAATATGCCGAGAAGTTTTGAAATAACATCTATTGCATCAACCGCTATACTTACAACAAGTGAAGCTAAAGGACATTTACGAGTTGATACAACTGCTGATGATGCATTCATTG
The DNA here is from genome assembly GCA_014381465.1 of Flavobacteriales bacterium. Lineage (GTDB taxonomy): Bacteria > Bacteroidota > Bacteroidia > Flavobacteriales > BACL11 > DUAL01. The sequence goes on from JACNLP010000050.1 coordinate 10,400, forward strand.
ATAATCTTATACAAGCTGCAACAGATAGTGCTGAAATATACACTAATAGATTTTTTATTGATACTACATTAACTTTAAAAGGAGATAAATGGAGTGATATTGAATATTTATTCAAAAGCCCTGTTTTAACAATAACGAGTATTCAATATTATGATAGTGATAACGCTTTGCAAACACTTGCATCATCTGTTTATTTATTGGATAACTCACATCAACCAGCAAGAGTTACTTTGGATGAGGGGGAATCTTATCCAAATCTTGCAAGTAGAGCAAATGCTGTTAAAATAATATACAATGTTGGTTATGGAACTGCATCATCTGATGTTCCTGATGGAATAAAACAGGCGGTATTATTAACCGTTGGGCATTGGTATCAGAACAGAGAGGATGTAGTTGTTGGTAGAATAGCATCTCAATTACCTATGGCTGCAAAATATTTATTAGATCAATATAAAGTTCAGACATTATGAATATAGGCGAGCTGGATATGAGGGTTATTATTCAGTACCCAGAAAACTCAACTAATAGTTATGGGGAAAGTGTAAAGAGTGGATGGAGTGATTATCGTACAGTTTGGGCAAAAGCGGAATGGAAAGGAGGAAGTGAGGGAGATGATTCGGATAAAATAACAGCTACAACAAATGTAGTGTTTTATATTCGGAATTTAGATTTAAGCGACTTTTTAGATGGGGTAAATGCTCCAACAATGGCACATAGAATCAGTTTTAATCCACAAACTGTAACAAAATATTACTATCTGCAAGCGATAGAGCAAATTGAGGGGAGAGAAAGGTTTGTAAAGATAATAACAAAGGAAAAGGATTAATGGGTAATTTAAGTGCAATAGAGAGGAAAAGTTTTGGGCAATCGGCTCAATCATCTAAATCAGTTATTAAATTACAAGGAGCAAAGGAGATTGACCAAATGTTTAAGCAATTAAGCAAAGATATTGGTAAAAAACAGGATGTATTTTGGGTAAGGCTTTGGAAAAAAATAGGTAAGGGAGCAATGAATAGTGCTAAAGGTTTAGCTCCAAAATTGGGAGATAGTGGAAATGCAAGTGATATGATAAAGGTTAGGGGTGTAGTTTATCCGCCTGATCATAGCAAAAGAATTACAAAAGGTACTTTAAAGGATAGTATCGGTTTTTTTAGAACAAGAGATAGTAAAAATCATTTAGGGATTTATTTAGGGCCGAGATTAAAAGGGAAATTTGCAAAAAATAAAGGTGGTTATTATGGAGCATGGCTGGAATATGGAGATGAGGTTATGCACTTTGGAAAATATAAAAGTAGGGCAACAAGATTCATGCAACCAGCTTGGGATAGAAATAAAATAAGCATGACAAAAAACGCATTTAAAGGAGCTGAGGAGATTGCTGCAAAGGCAATTAAAGCTCATGCGAGAAGATTGAAAAAATATGGAACTTTAGGAGCATAATGTTAGTAGGGAAAGCAATATATAATATTTTAAGCAACAATGCAGGTGTAACAGCTATTGCATCAACACGGATTTATCCAAATGTAGCAAAGCAAACAAGTGCGTTTCCTTTTGTTATTTACAGCATTACAGGAGATGCCCCAACAGATACAAAAGATGGCGTAAGCCCATTGGATGAGAATAATGCTTTAATACTATGTTACAGCCAATCTTATAGTGAGGCTTCTGATTTAGCAGATAAAGTAAGAACTGCATTGGATAGGGTTGATGGAACTTATGGAGGTGTAGAATTGCAGAATATAACATATTTGAATTACAGTGATGATTTTGATGTAAATGATGATGATGATGGCGTTTATGTGAAATCATTAAATTTTAAAATTAGATTAATAAACTCTTAATTTAGAAAATTATGAAATATAAATTAATAAAAGATTGGGAATGGTGTGGCAAAAGATTGGGAGCTGGCACTTATGTAATATTGGATAAAAAAGGAGCAGAGCAATTATCGGAAGATGGATATATTGCTAAAATTAAAACAAAAAAGAAAAAAATAAAAAAATTAAAAGAAAATGGCGGAACTGACAATCCAACAACTAACTGAGGATGGTAGTAGTGTAACTTACTCAACAGCTGCATCAGGTGGAGATACAGCTGATAATGGAGGTACTACCTTTTTGCATATTAAAAATGGAGGTGGAAGTGAGATTACAGCAACTATTACAGCACAAACAACATCTGTTGATAATAGTATTTATGGGGAATTGACAAAAGCAAATGCGAGTATAGCAATCGCTGCAAGTGGGGAGGCTTTTATAGGCCCATTTAAGCCAGCCGCTTTTAATGATGGAAATAGTGAGCTGGTAATAACTTATAGTGGTGTAGAATCACTAACAATTGCTGCATTATATATATAACAACAATAATTAATTAATTAAATAGAAAAAAAATGGCAAATTTAACAACAGCATTAAATGGAACTGACATAACAGTTTATGATAGTTCAACAAATATTCTTGTTGCCTATGCTCAAAGTGGAACGATAAATGTAAATCACTCCACGAGAGATATAAGCAATAAGGAAAGCTCGGCCTGGGCCGAGTCTATGGAGGGGCAAAGAAATTGGGATATAAGTGTAGATGGAGCTTATGCTTGGACTGATACAAGTGGAACAGCTTTAACAAATGGAGCAGATGATATGCTTAGTACTTATATTTTAACAAGAACATCAGTAGTTATCCGATTTGGAAATACTGATACAACAGGAGTAGGTAATATCTACTATGAGGGAACTGCATGGCTAACTTCTTTTAGCGTTTCTGCACCAAATGAGGATACAGCTACTTATTCTTTATCTTTTACAGGATCAGGAGCATTATCTCAAACGGTTGATACAACAGTTTAATTAACTTAATACTCAATACCCCATTCGCATCCTTTTTTCAGGTGGGTTGCGTTTGGGTGAGGGTATTTTAAAACTTGAAAAAATGGAATATACATTTGTAGAATTAGGGGGGGAGAAATTCCCTATTAAATTTGGATTTAACGCATTGCGTAAATATTCAATGAAAACAGGAACAACATTAGCCGATCTAAATAATTTAGGAGAGAATATGGGATTGAATGATGCTCTTGTATTGATACATTGCGGCATTGAAGATGGGTACAGAGCTGCAAAGCAAAAATGCGAAATAACAATTGATGATTTAGCTGATAAGATGGATGGCGACATGGAGGGAATCTCCAGGTGCATGGTGGTATTAGCTGAAATGATGGGGGGAGGAAAAAGCGGAAAAAAGCAAAAGCCCAGGAAAGCGAAAAACTAACCTGGGATAAACTTGAGGGAATAGCCTTTGGGCAAATGGGGATGAGTGTTGAGGAGTTTTACAATATGATTCCAAGGCACTTTTACAATAAGTTGGATGGCTTTTTTGAATTAGAGCAATTAAGAGATAGAAGCCATTGGGAGAGAGTAAGATGGCAAACTTGTTATTTAATTAATATCCAAATGCCGAGAGGTAGAAGTTTAAAGCTAACCGATTTAATTAAGTTTGATTGGGAAAATAAAAGGGATAAAGTGGATTTTGATAAATTAAAAAACAGGGCGGAATACATAAAAAAATTAAGCGATCATGGCAAGTAAAAGTATTGGTTTATTAAATATAGTTTTTGGAGCTGATTTAAGAGGTTTTGAAAAAGCTATGAAAAAAGCCCAAAGATCTATTAAGAAGTTTGGATCTTCAATGAAGCGTACAGGGGCTAATATGACTCGTAATATTACTATGCCCGTTATAGCATTGGGAGCTGTTGCCGTAAAGACATTTGCAGATTTTGAGCAATCAATGCTTAAAGTTAAGGCGATAAGTGGTGCAACAGGTCAAGAGTTTAACGCTTTAAGAAATAAAGCAAAAGAACTTGGAGCATCAACAATGTTTACTGCATCACAAGTTGCAGAGCTGCAATTAAACCTTTCAAAATTAGGGCTTACTCCAAAAGAGATAAATAAATCAACTGAAAGTATATTAAATTTAGCACAAGCAACTGATTCTGATTTAGCACAAGCGGCAACAGTAGCAGCTTCAACTATGAAAGGCTTTGGGTTGGAATCAAAGGATATGAATCGCATAGCGGATGTTATGGCTGATTCTTTTAGTTCCACCGCTTTGGATATGGAGAAGTTTCAAGTTGCAATGGCAACAGTAGCTCCTGTTGCAAATCAAGCTGGTGCAAGTTTAGAGGAAACAACAGCCGTATTAGGAGTTTTAACTAATAGAGGTGTAGAGGCTTCAACCGCTGGAACTTCATTAAGAAATGTTTATTTAGAACTTGCAAACAAGGGAATAACTTGGGCGGAAGCAATGGATCAAATAAAGAACTCAACAAATCCATTAAAGGATGCAATGGAGTTATTTGGAAAAAGGGGAGCAACAGTTGCTACAATTATAGCTAATAATAGAGATGAAATAACAGAATTAACTGCTGATTTTAAAGATTCAAAAGGAGAGGCAAAAGATATGGCTGCTATTATGGATAGCGGTGTCGGTGGTGCTATGCGGAGGTTAAAGTCGCAAGCAGAGGGAGTTGCTATTGAGCTTGGAGGTGCTTTAATACCTTTATTTCAAAAACTATTAAATGGCGTAAAATCATTATTAGAATGGTGGAGTGGATTGGATGGTAGCATGCAAAACTCTATAATTGCTTTTGGCTTATTAGCAGGTGCATTAGGGCCAATGGTTGGCTTAATGGGTACTCTTGCCGTAGCATTTAGTGCATTGGTTAGCCCTATTGGATTAACAGTTGCAGCTATTATTGGAATAGTTGTTGCTTTTGCCTATGTAAGGGAAAATTGGGATGCATTTAAGGAAAGATTGAGTGATTGGAATTGGTGGAAAAATGCATTAATACAGGCTTTACAATGGATGATTGAGTTTAATCCAATATCTATAATGATTAAATCAGTTAATGCCTTGATTAAATTTATGGGAGGAACAGAAATCCCAAATCCATTTGAATCTACTGCTGATGCTTTGGAAGATTTGAAAGTTGAAACCAAAGAATATGAGAATGAATTTGGTAGCTTCAAAGATGCAATGGTAAATCAGGGTAAAGAAGTGCTTGGCATGTTTAAGAAATTAGGCAAGGGAATGGGAGTTGGTGGAGGTGGATTTTCAACAAGTGGAGGTGGTGGAGATGATACTGAAACAACTGATGCTCCAATAATTGGAAGTACAGATGAAGCCTTTGCAACCTATAAAGATTATTTAGCAAGCATTAGTACCGAAACCGGAAAAACTACAAAATCATTAGGGGAATCATGGGGAGATTTTTTTGATGTTTGGGGGGATAAAATCAATAAAGCTGTTGAGAAGGTAAAAACTATAATGAGTTCAGTAAGTGGCGTAATTAGTGCTGTAAATGAAAAGGAAAATGCCGAGTTTAACGAGATGCGTGATGAGAAAAATGAAAAACTTGATGAGGATTATGAATCTAATTTAGAGAGAATCCAAAACTCAGTAATGAGTGAGGAGGAAAAAAATGCTGCAATAGCTGCATTAGATGAAACATTTGCAGGTAAAAAAACAGCATTAGATGAGCAAATGGATAAAAAGGAAAAAGCTATTAAACGAAAACAGGCGATAAGAAATAAGGGAATGGGAATTATGAATGCTATAATATCAACTATTGAGGGTGTTATGGGAGCTGTTGCCGCACTACCAGCAACAGGAGGTTTGCCTATGAGTGCAATTATTGCTGGATTAGGTGCAGCTCAGGTGGCGGCAATTGCATCAACTCCAATTCCTTTTGCACAGGGAGGATTGGTTTCAGGGCCTACATTAGGATTAATTGGAGAGGGTGCTGGAACAAGTGCAATGAATCCAGAGGTTGTTGCTCCATTGGATAAACTTATAGGAATGATGGGAACATCAAATGTTAATGTTCACGGCAGAATACAGGGAAATAATATAGTATTAGTTTCGGATAAAGCCGAAATATCAAGACAAAGATTTATATAAATGCCAATTACTCACAAAACAAGATATGAGGGGAGTTTTTTCTCATCAAATGGGCGTTATCATATAATAAGAATATACGACAAAAATTATACAGGTCAAACACTTCCAATTACAATAGGTAGTGGTGGGGTAAAAATATCTTATGACACAAAAGGGAATGAGAAGTTTACGCCAATCATAGCATCTAAATGCTCAATATCCTTAGTTGTTGAGGATAATGTATTTGGGAATCATGTTAAAAATTTTATAAAAGCTTTAAGGGAAACTTATGAGGAGGGAGATGTAACTGTTGCTATTTGGAATCAATCTACTACAACCAAACCCCCTTTATGGAGTGGCAATATAATGATTGATTTATCTTCAAAAGAAGATGTGTCAACTCCTTATGAGGTGGAATTAAATGCGACTGATGGAATAGGATTGCTAAAAAATTATGATATGGTTAGCGTTCAAGGTAGTTCTCCTTATGCTTCTGCTGATACATATATATCTGATGGCTACCAAACATTTATTTATTGGATTAAAACCATATTGGAATATTGTAATACTCCTGATTCAGATTCAACAGATGGAGATGTAAGTGATTATGATTTCTCAACTGCAATTGACTGGTGGTACGAACATCATCCAAGCCCTGATGTAACTATAAGCCCATTAGCTTATACTAAATGCCAAATGCTTGGGAGTTATAAACTAACGCAAGATGCACTTTATGAAGTTAAAACCGTATATGATGTTTTGGAATCCATTTGCAAAATGTGGGGAATGAGAGTTGTTTTTTGGCAAAATAGATTTCACTTTACCCAAATAGAGCTTTACAATACAGCTGATACTGGAAATTTTGCAACTCCTGACAATGTGGATAGCCAAATATGGACAAGAGGAGGAGCATCTTCAAGTAGTCAAGATTATTTAGGAAGCACCTGGTTTACATTATATAGCCAGGATATTGAAACGAATGCAGGTGGTTTTGATGGTGGGCTTCAAAAGTTAGCTGGTAGCACATGGGATTTTTACCCTAAATTAAAGGAGGTAATAGTAGATTTTGAGAGTGTAAGTAATAGTAATTTTTTCTCATTATTCCCTCAACCAACTATCTCCACTATTGATGGAATAGATTTAATTACCTCATCTACCATTACAACATTTACAGGGGCAAGTGCTTTTAGTAGTTTTTATTTAAATCTACAATTGGAATTTAATAATACATCTGGGAGCGCCCAGGATTATTGGTTTAATTGGGGGATCAGAGCAAAACCAACTACTGATGCTAATTTTAACAATGGATATTATACTCAGTTTTTAAATACTGCTTCTGCTACTTGGACTGCTTACCCAGGCTCTACATCTACTGCTTTTTTATCTCAATTTACAGCAGGAAATACATTTATTGATGCGAGAATAAATTTAACATTCCCTTTTGGTAGTAGTTTATCATTACCATCAGGAGTTTCGCAACAAACAATATTCTCAGGGATAATACCTACTAATGCAGCATTTACAGGGTCTTGGGATTTTGAATTTTTTACATACGCTA
>JACNLP010000002.1 GCA_014381465.1 Flavobacteriales bacterium
TTTTTCAAAAGGTGTCTCCCCTAAAACAGGGGAGAAGTTTTGTCGTCTATCATCTCTAAAAGCCTAGCAGTCTGTTCTGAACTTTATTCAGTAGTCCAAATTCTGTCTTTCACTTATAAAAACTTTCAAAAACGAGATTCATTCACATTCGTTCAGGATGACAAAGTTTTTTCTTGTCTTTCTACTGAATACTGCCTACTGACTTCTATCTTTTTCCTTAAAAGTTTTAGAAGTAAACAAAATATACAATCCTATAAAGAGGAAATTGTAAATCCTCAGTAAAAAAACATGTATTACATTCTTCTGAAACTACAGTAATATTTGTTAGTTCAAAATTTACACTATCATTCAGTATAGTTCTATCAGCCTTTTTTTATGCTAGTATTTTTATACAGCAAGAACATCAGCAAAGCAACTGCCAAAAAACTGATTAAAGCTTGACTAATATTTACCTCAATATCCTCATTTAAAAAACCAATTTGCACTTTGTCCGCTACAAAATGATAAGTGAAAATGATTGCCAAAGCATTATTGGTGAAATGTGCCAAAATGGGTAGCCATAAACTGCCACTCCAATAAAACATATATCCTAAAATAAGCCCCAAAACAAACCTTGGCAAAAAGCCAAAAAACTGCATATGAATAGCAGAAAACAAAAAGGCTGAAACAAAAACAGCAAAATGAATCTTCCCAGTCCATTTTGCAAATAGTTGCTGCAATACGCCTCTGAATAAAAGTTCCTCCCCAATTGCTGGAATTAGGGCAATCAAAAAAAGATTAATAAACAAATCCTCCATTGAACTCATTGCTAAAAAAGCTTCCGTTATTTGCATTGCTTTTTGTTCGGATGCCTCCATCCACATTTGTACTCCTTCTAAAAACTCTGGAAGAATTAGGGCTTGATTCCATTGCATCAAATAAGCCACAAAAGGAGTTACAATCAGCATGATGGCAATGGCAAGCAAAACAGCTTGTCTGTTTAAATTTTGTTTTAGCTGTAATTGGAATAAAGTAAGATAAGTAAACAATAATGGTGGGACAATAAATAACCCAACAGAAGTAAAGAGTTGCAAAAATTTTAAGGCATTTACGGATTTTGAATTGTTATAATCAGAAAGAAAAAAACCTAAATCAGAAAAACCAACATCAAACAAAAAAGGAAGTAAAGCATAGGAGATAAGCGTGAAAACCAAAACCGATATAAAGGTAATCATACAAAATAATACGAATTGCAATCCCCCCGTCTTATTATAAAAAATTCCTTTAAATCCCATTATTGTGTATTTTTGCAAATATTATGGGCGTAAAGATAGGAAATATTGATGTAGGGGAATTCCCCCTACTATTGGCACCAATGGAAGATGTAAGCGATCCGCCATTTCGAGCACTTTGTAAAAAGCATGGTGCGGATGTAATGTATACAGAATTCATCTCCTCAGAAGGGCTAATTAGGGATGCTGTGAAAAGCACTCAGAAGTTAGATATCTATGATTTTGAACGCCCAATAGGAATTCAAATTTTTGGAAATGACATCAATTCCATGCGAAAAGCAGCTGAGATTTGTGAGGCAGCAAAACCAGAATTTATCGATATTAATTATGGATGCCCAGTAAAAAAAGTAGCTAATAAAGGAGCTGGTGCTGGCATATTGCAAGATATCCCAAAAATGGTGGCCATGACCAAGGAAATTGTGGAAGCCACCAATATCCCAGTAACAGTAAAAACCCGATTGGGCTGGGATGAAAATTCTTTATATATAGTAGAAGTAGCGGAACGCTTGCAAGATGTGGGGATAAAAGCAATTTCTATTCATGGCAGAACCAGAAAACAAATGTATAAAGGTGTGGCAGATTGGACTTTAATTGGAGAGGTAAAGAACAATCCGAATATGCATATTCCTGTATTTGGAAATGGAGATGTGGACAGTCCGGAAAGAGTGAAAAAGGTGAAAGAAAAATATGGGGTAGATGGGGTGATGATTGGTAGAGCTGCTATTGGTTATCCTTGGGTTTTTAATGAAATAAAACATTATTTAAAAACCAATACACATTTAGAAAAACCCTCTTTAAAAGATAGAGTAAGTGCCTGCAAAAGGCATCTGCAACATTCCATTGAGTGGAAAGGAGAAGTATTAGGAATTGCAGAAATGAAACGACACTACACCAATTATTTTAAAGGTATTCCGCATTTCAAAGCGTATAGAATTAAACTGGTTACTTCTTATAATTTAGAGGAAATTAATGATACGCTTGATAAAGTAGCAGTAGAATTTAAGGGGGTTAAGTTTGAGACTAACCCTTAAAGGGTCAGGGTTGTTTTTTCTTTGGAATAGGTTTTTCTAATTTCTACCCAATCTTTGATTACCCCTTTTTTTACAACAGAAGCAATAATAAAACGAAAATGATATTTATATCTAAGTTCGTTTTTTATTTTTCTAACAACTTAGCAGCCTCAAGCAATTCTTTGTACCAAGCTTCTCCATATTTTCGGATAAGTGGTTCTTTTAAAAAGGCATAAACCGGAACTTCTAATTCGCTACCACATTTACAAGCCGGTTTACATATTTTTACTTCTTCATAATTTACGGCATCAAAATCACGGTATTCCTTTATTCGTATCGGAAATAAATGGCAAGAAATTGGCTTTTTAAAATCTACTTTTCCATCATAATAAGCCTTTTCAATTGTACATTTTGTAATTCCATTTTCAAAAGTTACAAAAGCGCATTCTCTATTATTTATAAGTGGAGTAGTTAAATCTCCATCTGCATCATATACAGCAACTCCCTGTTTTTCTATTTCTGTAATTCCCTCTTTTCTCATATAGGATTTTACAGATTCATAAAGTTCATCCAAAATTCTTTCTTCCTCATCTAAAAGTGGAGCACCTGAATCTCCCTCCACACAGCAAGCTCCTTTACACGCATTTAAATCGCACACGAACTGTTTTTCAAAAACATCTAATGAAATTATTTTATCATCCACTTGAATCATTTAGCAAAACTATGCAAATAATATTTTGATTTGAATGATTATATTCTTATATGTTTGAAGTACAAATTATAAATATTACAACTAATCGTATTTTACTGCAAAATCAACTTCTTATTGATAACACCATCATTGGTTTCTATTTCTAAGAAGTATATCGCTTTTGGATATTCTTCTAAGTTGATTTGTTTAGTGTACTCTCCAACAAATTGTGTTTTACTTTCAGTAAATACTTCTTCACCAATAACATTTAAAATCCTAATCTCTAAATCTTGTTTTTCTTTAGTTGTAAAAGTAACATTAAAGATGTCTCTTGATGGGTTAGGATAAACCTCAAGGTTAGCAATAGCAGTATTCTCGCCTTCTAAACGAATAGTAGTTGGCTGAGTCCAGAATATGAATGAAGTCCAAGCAGATGCTTTGTATCTTCCACCTGCAGGATCACACCATGTTCTTGAAG
>JACNLP010000042.1 GCA_014381465.1 Flavobacteriales bacterium
GCACACCTAGAATTATTGGAGGAAGCAAAAAAACGCGACCACCGAAAACTAGGGAAAGAAATGGAGTTATTTACTTTTTCACAAAAGGTGGGTCAAGGTTTACCATTATGGTTACCTAAAGGAGCTCAACTCCGTGAAAAACTAGAAAATTTCCTTAAAAAAGCACAAACACAAGCAGGATATTTACCAGTTATTACACCACATATTGGCCACAAAGATTTATATGTTTGTTCTGGTCATTACGAAAAATATGGGGAGGATTCTTTCCAACCTATCAAAACTCCTAATGAGGGAGAGGAATTTTTCTTAAAACCTATGAACTGCCCGCACCATTGTGAGATTTATAAATCAAAACAATATTCTTACCGTGATTTACCAGTTCGTTTTGCTGAGTTTGGTACCGTTTATCGTTACGAGCAATCAGGAGAATTACATGGATTAACTCGTGTTAGAGGGTTTACTCAAGATGATGCGCATTTATTTGTGCGTCCTGACCAAGTAAAACAAGAGTTTATATCTGTAATTGACTTGGTATTGTATGTATTTAACGCCTTAGGATTTAAAGATTTTAAAGCACAAATCTCTTTGCGTGACCCTGAAAATAAGGCAAAATACATTGGTTCTGACGAAAATTGGGATAAAGCAGAATCTGCAATTATTGAAGCAGCTGCCGAAAAAGGATTAGAAACAGTAGTAGAATATGGTGAAGCAGCCTTTTATGGTCCGAAACTAGATTTTATGGTAAAAGATGCCTTAGGTAGAGAATGGCAATTAGGAACTATTCAGGTGGACTACAATTTACCAGAACGATTTGAACTAGAGTACACAGGTGCTGACAATCAAAAACATAGACCTGTAATGATTCACAGAGCTCCATTCGGTTCTATGGAAAGATTTGTAGCTGTTTTAATCGAGCATTGTGGAGGGAATTTCCCCCTTTGGCTAGCCCCTGATCAGTTTATTATATTGCCTATCAGTGAGAAATATCATGATTATGCAGAAAAAGTATCTCAATTATTAAAAAATTACGATATTTGCGGCCCAATTGACCATAGGGCTGAAACTACAGGAAGAAAGATTAGAGATGCAGAAGTTTCAAAAGTACCTTACATCATTATTGTTGGCGAAAGAGAGGAAAATGAAGAAACAATCTCAGTTCGTAAGCATGGAGGTGAGGATTTAGGAGGCATTAAGGTTGATGGATTGATAAAAATAATAACAGAGGAAATAGATAATTTAATCACTTTTAATAACTAAAACGGTACAATAATCGCAAAAAGAAATTTTAGAAGAAGGGAGCCAGCAAGAAAGTTACACAAAACTAACCGAGAAATAACGGCTTCATTTGTAAGAATAGTAGGAGAGGGGGTAGAAGCAAAGATTGTTCCCTTAGAAGAAGCACTTAAAATTGCTAGGAATCTTAATTTAGATTTAGTAGAAATCTCTCCGAATGCCGAGCCGCCAGTTTGTAAAGTAATTGATTATAAAAAGTTTATTTACGACCAGAAGAAGAAGCAAAAAGCAATCAAAAGTAAAGCACAAAAGGTTGTTATTAAGGAGTTAAGATTTGGTCCGAATACAGGAGAGCATGACTTTGATTTTAAATTAAAACATGCTAAAAAGTTTTTACAAGATGGAGCAAAAGTAAAAGCATTTGTATTTTTTAGAGGAAGAAGTATTATCTTTAAAGAAAATGGAGAAATTTTATTATTGAAATTGGCACAAGCCTTAGAAGAATATGGAGTAGTAGAGAGTATGCCAAAATTAGAAGGGAAGAGAATGACAATGTTTATAGCACCAATTAAGAAAAAATAAAAAAATAAAAAAATGCCAAAAATGAAAACAAAGGCTGGAGCCAAGAAAAGATTTAAACTTACTGGTTCTGGTAAATTAAAAAGAAAGCATGCTTTTAAATCTCACATCTTAACAAAGAAAGAGACTAAGCAAAAGCACAACTTAACTAAGACTGGATATGTATCAAAAGCTGATACTAAGAGTATTAAACTTCAGTTAGGACTTTAAACAAAACAAATTAGGTTATTAACCAGGTATATAGTTCAAACAAGGGCACAAAAATTAAAAGCCACTATACACCAAAAAACAATTAAATTATGCCAAAATCAGTCAATTCAGTTGCTGCAAAAGCAAGAAGAAAGAAAATTTTAAAAGCTGCCAAAGGGTACTTTGGTAGAAGAAAAAATGTTCATACGGTTGCAAAAAATGCTGTTGAAAAAGCAATGCAATATGCATACCGAGACAGAAAAAACAAAAAGAGAACTTTTCGTGCATTATGGATTCAAAGAATCAATGCAGGAACAAGACAATACGGAATGTCCTATTCACAATTTATGGGTAAGATTCATGCAAATAAAATTGAGCTAAATAGAAAAGTTTTAGCCGATTTAGCCATGAATAATCCGCAAGCCTTTAAAGCGATTGTGGATAAAGTAAAATAAATTTTTTAGTTGGTGCTAAAAAAGAAAAGGCGAACATTGTTCGCCTTTTTTATTTTCTAATTTGCTGATTATTAAAATACAAAATTTTAAGAGCATCTTTTGCATCTTGATAATCAGGGTTGATTCGTAATGCTTCTTTGTAATCTAATTCTGCACGATATACATCTCCCAAGGTTTCAAAACAATGCCCTCTTGAAAAATATGCTTCAAAAAAAGCAGGATTAAAGGAAATGGCTTGCGAAAAATCATTAGCGGCTATATCATAAAGTCCAAGCTTAATATGTACAAATCCAATATTATAATATCCATCAGCATAAGTAGGGTAAAGCTGTAAAAGATGAGTATAGGCTTTTATCGATTCATTCCATAACTTTACATCCTGATAAAATTTTGCTAGATTATATAATGCTAATTTATTTTTAGGATTTATTCTAAGTGTATTTTTATAATAAATAACAGCAGTTGAATCATTATTTTTTTGATAAATAAGTCCTAATTGTATATATGCATCCTCTAAATTTACATCAATATCAATTGCATTATGAAAAAACTGAATTGCTTTATCCTCCTCTCCTAATAAGGAATAAATATATCCTTTTAATAAATGAGCTTTCGGAGAGTTATAATCCAATTCAATCACCTTATTTAATGGAGAAATAGACTCTTTTAGGTTACTCTCTATCAAGTGCAATTCACCTTTTAGTATCAGGGAAGGGATGTAATTTGGATTTAGTTTTAATGATTTTTCTGCATGAAAAAATGCCTTTTCAGGATATTGACGCTTTAATCTATCTATTTTAGCTATTTCAAAATAGAGAGATGCCAATTTAAAATGGTATTGCTCATTATTTGGTGCTAATCGTACACATTCTTTATAATCCATCAAAGCTGCTTCAAGATTATCTTTAGCTTCAAAGTATATTGCTCTTTTTATAAAAACACTAGGATTATTGGGATTTTTAGTAATATCCTCAGATAATAAAGCAAGTTCTGATTTTGGTTTCAAATTTTTATCCTGCATTTGTTCATTGCAAGATAAAAGAACAATAAAGCTAATAAAGAATATCAATCTCATTGTGAAATAAAAATCTAAGCTAATTCTTCTTTAATTTTCACCTCTATTTCTTGGGAAAGCTCCGGATTATCTTCAAGCATTTTCTTTACTGCATCACGCCCTTGCCCCAATTTGGTGTCGTTATAAGAAAACCAGGAACCACTTTTCTTTATAATTTCATGATCTACTGCCAAATCCAAAATTTCCCCAGAACGAGAAATGCCTTTTCCAAACATAATATCGAACTCTGCCATGCGGAATGGTGGCGCAACTTTATTTTTTACTACCTTCACTCTAGTTCTATTTCCTATCACGCCATCAGCATCTTTGATAGCACCAATTCTTCTTATATCTAATCGAACAGAAGCGTAAAATTTAAGTGCATTTCCACCAGTTGTGGTTTCCGGATTTCCAAACATCACCCCAATTTTCATCCTTAGCTGATTGATAAACATACAAGTACAGCCAGTTTTACTGATTGTTGCAGTAAGCTTCCTTAGGGCTTGAGACATCAAACGAGCATGTAATCCCATTTTAGAATCACCCATTTCACCTTCAATTTCCGATTTTGGAGTAAGTGCCGCTACCGAATCAATTACAACCAAATCTACTGCACCAGAACTAATCAAATGATCAGCAATTTCAAGGGCTTGCTCGCCATTATCTGGTTGTGAGATGAGTAAGTTATCTGTATCGACTCCTAATGAAGCTGCATAAGTAGCATCAAAAGCATGCTCGGCATCAATAAAAGCAGCAATACCACCTTGCTTTTGTACCTCTGCAATAGCATGAATAGTAAGTGTCGTTTTTCCAGAGGACTCTGGACCATAGATTTCAATTACTCTGCCTCTTGGATAGCCGCCAACACCAAG
This sequence comes from Flavobacteriales bacterium, assembly GCA_014381465.1. Taxonomy (GTDB): domain Bacteria; phylum Bacteroidota; class Bacteroidia; order Flavobacteriales; family BACL11; genus DUAL01. The sequence goes on from JACNLP010000042.1 coordinate 4,383, forward strand.
TGCTAAATCTACCCCCATTGAGCCAGAAGGAATTGCATCAATCTTTTCAATTGATTTATCTCCCAATTTCATTACTACTCCTTTCCCGTATGATTTTTCTAATTTTCCTAAAGTAATTTCAAGGGCTTTTAATTTTGCATCTTTTTCTTTATTTGCCATAGTATTTTGATTTTATACAAATTAGAGGAATATTCAAACAATAAAAAAATATTAATGCTGCTATTTTTCAACACCCCATTTATTTACTAAAATATTTACAAATTTTAGTGATGCCACAATTTATGCAATCTGGTTTTCTGGCTTTACAAATATATCTTCCATGTAAAATAAGCCAATGATGAGCTATATTTAATTTATTTTTTGGGAAAATCTTTAGTAATTGTAATTCTGCTTGTAAAGGGTTTTTAGCGTTTGTAGTTAGCCCAATTCTTTCTGAAACACGAAAAACATGGGTATCTACTGGCATAGCTGGAATATCAAAATAAACAGAGCCAACTACATTGGCTGTTTTTCTACCAACTCCAGGTAATTTTTGTAAATCTTCTAAGTTAGCAGGAATTTTTCCTTCAAAATCTTTCATTAGCATTCTTGCCATTGCGGATAAGTGCTTGGCTTTATTTCTTGGATAAGTGCAGGATTTTATAAAATCAAAAATAACATCTACTGATGATACTGCCATCACCTCAGCAGTTGGTATTTCTTTAAATAATTTTTTGGTAATAATATTAACTCTTTTATCGGTACATTGTGCTGAAAGAATAACAGCAACCGTAAGCTCAAAAGCGTTAGAATAATCCAATTCCGTTTTGGCCTCTGGCATATTTTTGGAAAAATAAGTTATAAATTGTTTTACTCTTTCTTTCATACTAGATGTTGATTTAATATAATTATAAGTTATATTTTAATATTAAATCAGCCACCTTCTGAGATGCTCCTTTTTTACCTAATTTAACTTTTAATGCACTATAGTCCTTTTGTATTTCTTTTCTATTGGTGTTTTCCAAAATATCAGATAAAGAAGCGGAAAGATTTTTTGGATTTAATTCCGCTTGAATCAATTCTTTTACCACCATTTTATCCATTATTATATTTACAAGAGATATGAATTTAGTTTTTACCAAGTGTTTTGCAATTTGATAGGAAAAGGAATTTGTTTTATAGCAAACCACTTGCGGAATATTAAAAAGTGCTGTTTCCAAAGTAGCCGTGCCAGAAGTAACAAGGGCAGCTTCTGCATTTTTTAGTAGCCCATAAGTTTCGTTCTTAGCCAAAAGCACATTTCTATTTTGTATGATGTTTTTATAAAATTCTTCTTCAACAGCATTGGTAGTTGCTACTATAAATTGATAGTTAGAAAAATCATTTACTACCGATAACATTTGTGGTAAGATCTTACTAATTTCTTGCTTTCTGCTTCCAGGGAGCAGTGCAATTATTGGCTTTTCTGTATTTATGGAAAAAGTAAAATTATCCTTTGCTATTTCATCTAAAAGTGGGTGCCCTACAAAATCAACCTCAAAATTATTTGCTTTGTAATACTCTTTTTCAAATGGTAATATTACAAACATTTTATCTACATTTTTTCTGATTTGCTTTATTCTACTTTTTTTCCAAGCCCATATTTGAGGAGAAATATAATAGAAAACTTTTATTCCATTTTGCTTTGCGAATTTGGCAATGCGAAAGTTAAATCCAGGATAATCTACTAATATAAGTGCATCTGGCTGAAAATCTAAAATATCTTTTTTGCAGAAATTTATATTTTTTAGAATGGTTGGTAAATTGACAATAACTTCCAAAAAACCCATAAAAGCTAAATTTTTGATGTGTTTTACAATGGTAGCTCCTTGCTGTTGTAATTTGTCGCCACCCCAAGCTCTAAATACTGATTTTTCATCTTTCTCTTTTATTACTGCCACCAAATTTGCAGCATGCATATCTCCTGATGCCTCCCCTGAAATAATATAATATTTCATTAGAATAATTTTAACCCAAGAATAATAAAAGCATAAATAAAGGTAGCAAATAAAATTCCTTTTGCCATTACCTCCCGATTAGTTTTTAGATTCATAAAAAAGATAAGCAAGTTGATGAGTACGCTTAAACTAATTACATGCGTTAATTTATTTATTTTCACTAAGGAATTGAAGGTTTCAAACACATCTGCTTCTAAGTAAAATGCAACATAAATTACAAATGCAACTATTGGTGCAGTAAGCCCAACAAAAAGCCCTTTTATTAATTGTTTATCCATTATCAATCATATTATTTAAAGTAGAAATGGCATGATGTGCCGTTACATCATATTGTACAGGAACAACCGAAACAAAATGATTTTCCAATGCCCTTTCATCCGTATCATCACCTTTGTCGTAATTTACAAACTTGCCTGTAAGCCAATAGTAAGTTCTACCATTTGGGTCTTTTCTTTCGTCAAATTCCTCCTCCCAATTTGCTTTAGCTTGTCGGCAAATTTTTATTCCTTTTATTTTTTCATTCTCCTTAGTTTTTGGAATATTTACATTTAGGCAAACCCCCTCTGGCAATTTATGCTCTAAAACGGATTGTGTAATTTTTCTAATATACTGCTCGCTTTCTGAAAAATCAGCATCATGTGAGAAATCCAAAAGTGAAAACCCTATGGAAGGAATTCCTTCTAAAGCACCCTCCACAGCAGCCGACATGGTGCCTGAATAAATGACATTGATGGAAGAATTGGAACCGTGATTAATACCTGAAACACATAAATCTGGCTTTCTATCCAAAATTTGATTTACCGCTAATTTCACACAATCCACAGGCGTACCGCTTACAGCATATTCTATTTGTGGCCCATCATCCATGGTTACTTTATCGCACCTTAGGGTAGCATTAATGGTAATGGCATGTCCCATTCCCGATTGAGGACCTTCTGGTGCAACTACTACTACCTTACCAAAATCATTCATAATTTCAATGAGTTTTCTAATTCCTGGAGCTGAAATTCCATCATCATTTATAACTAAAATTAAGGGCTTTTTCATTTTTATTTTTTTGTACAACAAAACTAATATAATATTGTTGTAATTGAAAGATGATTTTTCCTAATTTTGCACAAAACAAAAAACTAAAAAATATGATTTGGATAATAATGATTGGCTTCATGATAATTGGAGGGATAGTAAGTAGCCGACTTAAAAGTAAAGTAAAAAAATATAGCCAAATTCCAACTGTTTCTGGTTTGAGCGGAAAAGAAATAGCAGAAAAAATGTTAAGTGACAATGGAATTTCGGATGTAAAAGTAGTATCGGTTCCAGGTAAATTGACTGACCACTACAACCCAGTAGACAAAACCATAAACCTTAGCCCTGATGTATATCAAGGAAGGCATGTAACAGCAGCTGCTATTGCTTCCCATGAATGCGGACATGCCGTTCAGCATGCTACTGCTTATCAGTGGCTTGAAATGCGTTCTCAAATGGTACCAATTGTAAATTTCAGTAATAGCATGATGAGTACCGTTTTCATTATTGGATTAATTGGTGGAAGTGTTATTGGTATAGGGTGGAGTCAACTTTTAACAATATTTATTATTTTACAAGCTATTGTTACTGCATTTACATTAGTTACACTTCCTGTTGAATTTGATGCAAGCAGAAGAGCTCTTATTTGGCTAAAATCTTCAAATATAACTAATGAGGAAGAAGTGTCTTTTGCAGAAGATGCACTAAAATGGGCGGCAAGCACTTATGTAGTTGCAGCATTAGCAGCAGTAACTTATCTACTTTATTATATGGCATTAAGGGACTAATGCGTACTCTATTTCTTCTGATTTTTCCACATTTACTTTTTGCACAAGGAAGTTTGGTTTTAGTTGGGGGTGGTGGAGAAAGCAATGGCGGATGGAGTGATGCTCCTTACACTTGGGGGCTTAATCAATCTCAAAACAGAAAAGTTGCAGTAATTTATTACAGCAGTTCTACTTCATGGATACCTGAATATTTTATGGATTTAGGGGCTTACGACACAGCTCGTTTTGATATTGATAACTTAACATTAGCAAACTCGCAAGCCACATACGATAGTTTGATGCAATTTGATGTGTTTTTCATAAAAGGTGGTAACCAATGGAATTACTACAATACTTGGAACAATACAAAAGTAGAAGATGCGATTAGAGATAAGTTTAATCAGGGAGGTGTGATAATGGGAACCTCTGCTGGAATGGCAATTCTCTCTGAGGTAATTTTTACTGCAGAAAACGGAAGTGTTTATCCTGATGAAGCTTTAACTAACCCTTATAATAATACTGATATTTCCTTAAAAGATGACTTTCTAAATATCTTCTCAGATTATATTTTTGATACACATTTTGTTGAAAGAGGAAGATTTGCACGCCTTTTAGTTTTTATGGCAAATTGGTATCAAAATGCAGCACAGCAAAGAAAAGATGGTGTTGGAGTGGATGATAGAACAGCAATCTGCATTGATAGCAACAATATTGGAGTGGTGATGGGCTCTGCTGCCGTTACCATTATTGAAAACAATGCTTGGCTCAATTCTCATGTTTCAAAAGATGCAAAATACATACAACTTTTAAATGGAAATAAATATGATTTTAACTCTAAACAAATTGTAAGTGGAACGAATGCTATAAATATTTATCCCACCCCTATTACAAACCCTATTTCATATAATAATTACATAAATACATTACTTATAAGTGGTAGTGATAGTTTGGAACACATGGATAAGTTTCTATGCGAATTAGATAGCTTGCACGGACAAATTCAAGACACTATTTATATTTATACTTGCAACACAAATAGAGCAGGTTTACTTGAAACAAAAATCAATAATCTTAATAACCCTAACACAATTGTAGTGGATGTTACAAACGGAATAATACTGCCCTCTACTTATTTTTCTTCTGGAAAAAAGATATTGTTTTATGAAAATGATTGGGCTACTCTAAAAGATTTTTTGAATAATACAACAAATGGAAACATCTTAAAATCTAAACTAAAAGATGGAGTAACCATCACTGCTTTTGCAGGGCAGAATTCCAAATTTGTGGGAACTACTTTTTGTAGTAATATACACGATAATATATATGGAGCTTATTATGGAGAATTAGAATTTGAAAAAGGATTAAATCTTATACAAAGAAGTGTTTTTATACCAAATACTTTTGATAAATACACTTCCTCTTATTATGAAAATACTACTTCTGCAATTCCTTGGGCAATGGTAAAGGATACATTGGCTCACGGCTTTTATCTTAGTTATGATTCCTATCTTTTAATCAAACAAACTGCCAATAAAAAAGCGGCATATCAAAGAGAAGGAAGAATTATTTTACTTACAAATGAAGGCACTACTGCCGATACCGCTACTTCTTTTGTTTATCCTTCACAAAACTTTCTTAGACAAATAGTTGGGTTTGAGAATTTTAGAATTCAGTGTCTCAATGGAGATTCCTTGCCAATTATAGAATGGAGCTCAATAACTAACCCAAACAACATAATAGAACAAACTACTGAAAAAGGAAAGCTCCTTAATATCACTAATATTTTAGGAGAAAGAACTAGATACAAAAAGAATTCTCCTCTAATTTATATCTATAATGATGGCACAATAGAAAAGAAAATAATTATTGAGTAAGGTTAACAAAAGTGCAGCAGTCTATGTTTACCCACCCCTTAATCCTCTTACTTTACACACCCCCAACCCCTTACTTCACATGCGTTCAGCACATGCTTATTAGAGGGGGGTTTTCTATATTTTTTCCTCCTGAATATAGCTTAGCAGGAATGCTTTACATAAAAAACTAACAACTAATAACTAGCAACTAAAAACTATTTTATATATTAGCCAACCGAAATTAACAAAAAAGCGTGAAAAACTTTACAACAGGCATAAGTAGTGGCATAGCAGAATTTTCATTCTTCTTAAACACGCAACACGCAACACGCAACACGCTTACATAATTTAAACAATAGTTTTTTTATTGTTTTAAAAAGCAACTACCGAAAGGTAGTTGCTTTTTTTTATGTCAATTTTTTAAAATTTAGTTAAATGGCAAATAAAAACTTACACAAAGCAAAAACCAATAAGAAAGATGAGTTTTATACTCAACTTGCGGATATAGAAAGAGAAATGAAACATTATAAAAATCACTTTAAAGGAAAGGTGGTGTATTGTAATTGTGATGACCCAAGAGTAAGTAACTTCTTTCATTATTTTTCTTACAACTTTGAGCATTTAGGATTGAAGAAGTTGATAGCTACTTGTTATAAAAGCCAAAATATGGATTTATTTAGTCAAAATGATAGTGAACAAGCTATCTATTTGGAATACACAGGAGATAAAAATGGAAATAATGTGCCAGACCCTTCTGAGATAGGAATAAAGCCACTTAAAGGAGATGGAGATTTTAGAAGTGCGGAGTGTATAGAACTATTGAAAGAAGCAGATATTGTAGTGACTAACCCGCCATTTTCATTGTTTAGAGAGTATGTAGCACAATTAGTAGAGTACGATAAAAACTTTATAATAGTAGGGCACCAAAATGCAATCTCTTATAAAGAGATATTTAAAATTATAAAGGAAAATAAAATGTGGTTAGGATATGGATTTAAAGGAGGTGCTGCCCATTTTATAAATACTCAATATGAAGATTATGCCAGTGCAGGTGATCATAAAGAAGGAATGATTAGAGTTTCTGGAGTAGTATGGTTTACCAATTTGGATATAAATAAAAGACATGACGATTTAGATTTATTTAAAAAATATAACAAAGAGGAATTTCCAACATACACAAACTATGATGCAATAAATGTAGATAAAACAAAAGAAATACCTATTGATTATAAAGGTGTAATGGGTGTTCCAATCACATTCCTTAATAAATATAACCCAAAGCAATTTGAGATTATTGATATAAACCCACATTTCTTTACAATAGTTGAAAAGGGACTACCAAAACCAAAACAATTAAAAATTGAAGGACAAAAAGACCCTTATGCAAGAATTTTAATTAAAAACAAAAGATTATGAAAATAGAGTTTAAAGAGATAACTGTAAGAGAGTTGGTGGAAGGTTATGTAGATAATAAACAAGGTGGTGTGCTTGGTTTTGGTGGTAAATTAGATGTTAGGCCTCCTTTTCAGAGGGAGTTTGTTTACAATATTGATCAAAGTAAAGCGGTAATCAATACACTAAAAAAAGATTATCCATTAAATGTAATGTATTGGGCTGTAAGAGAAGATGGAACTTATGAAATAATAGATGGACAACAAAGAACCATAAGTATTTGTCAATATGTGGGAAGAGATTTTTCTTTTGAAGGTATGTATTTTCATAATCTAACAGATGATGAACAAAATCAAATATTAGATTATAAACTAATGGTTTATTTGTGTAGTGGTACTGATAAAGAAAAGTTAGAGTGGTTTGAAACTATCAATATTGCAGGTGCGGTACTTACTAAACAAGAACTTAGGAATGCAGTTTATTCAGGTAGTTGGGTTTCAGATGCAAAAAAGTATTTTAGTAAAAATGGATGTTATGCTTCAAATATTGGTAGTGATTATTTAAATGGTTCTGCAATAAGACAAGATTATTTGGAAACAGCAATTAAATGGATTCATGAGGGTACTATTGAAGATTATATGGGTATTCATCAGAATGATGAAGATTCAGTAGAACTAAAAGATTACCTAACAGAAGTAATTGATTGGGTTGAGGCAACATTCCCAAACAAGAGAAAGAAATTTATGAAAGGACAAGATTGGGGTACACTATATAATATTTACAAAGATGAAACTTATGATACAGTTAAGTTAGAAAAAGAAATAGTAAAACTAATACTTGATGATGATGTTACCAAAAAGAGTGGTATTTATCCTTATGTTTTAACACGAGAAGAAAAACATCTATCTATTCGTGCTTTTACACCTTCTATGAAATTAAAGGTTTTTACTAAACAAAAAGGCAAGTGTAAAATCTGTAAAAAGACATTTAAGATAGAAGAAATGGAGGCAGACCATACAACACCATGGCATAGTGGGGGGAAAACAAATGAAGCAAATTGCCAAATGTTATGCAAAAAAGATAACCGAGAGAAATCCGGCAAATAAATTGAATTATTAACCAATACATTTTATATTATGAACTTAACAGACGCACAAAAACTGGCATTCGCAAGAGAAATGGCAGAGATTTTAACAAACAACCAAGCAGAGTTGGTAGCAGGGGGCTATGACCCTGCCGCAAAAATTACAGAATTTTGTACCCAAAGCACAGCTGCCGAAAATGCAGAAGCCGACCAACAACAAGCCCAAGCAGATGCAAAACAAGCCACTATGGATGCAAATGATACCAGAGATACGGTTTACAACAATGCTTCTGCTACTGTGGAATTGATGGTAGGGGTGTTGGGTAAGGACAATTTGATCGTGCAAGAAATTAAAGCAATAAGAGGGGAGATGTAATTGTTGTTTTTTGGGATAAAATCCTTAGCTGTTAAAGCGAAATCCAAAAGGGAGGTAGTCAGTTTTTATTTTTTGATACTGATAGCCTCCTTTTTTATTGCCCAATCCTTAGCTTTTTAGTTGCCAGCTTTGGCTTTTAGCATAAGTTGCCTTAGCTGATGGCTTACAATGCTTAGCTGTTTGGGTTTTATCCTTGGCTGCTGAGTGAAAATCCTTGGCTTTTATATTGGTGGCTTTGGCTTTTTACTCACCATCTACTGACTTCTGTCTCCTGTCTTCAGTCTCCTGTCTTTTTACCTCAAATCAATCACTTCCACACCAGGGTAATCCTCAGTGTTAAAAGTAAAAGGAGCAATATCTAAATTAGTTTTAAAACTCTTGATATTATAGGTGTAAACACCTCCATTTTTATCGTAAATCTCTAAAATATGGATTTGGCTTTTTAGGGCGTTAATGGTTAGTGTTATTTTCATAATTGGTTCACTTTCTTTAGGAAAAAGGTCAATAATGTGCATTCTTTCTCCATCTACTGCTTTTGCTTCTACATAAGCGTTTTTGTAGTCCTCATTATAAATAGTAAAAAGTTTGTTGGGGCTTAGTGCGTCCTGATCTTCCTTGTCGTAATCCATAATACTAACTTCATTCATTTCTTTTAAATAAACCCAATGGGTAGTACCGTTATTTATAATGAGTTGCTTAGGCATATCAATCCTAAAATTATCACCTTTCAAATCCAATTTACCATTGCTTTTTTCATTTATTCCAGCGCTTTTATTGGTAAATATATGGTCAAATTCTATACTAATAGAGTTATAGCTTAAAGTTATTTCACTTAAATTTGCTAAAATAGAGGTGGCTAATTTATCTTGAGCTATAACAGTAGATAAGTTAATAGAAGCTATTAAAAATAAAGCAGTTATGTTTTTTATTTTAAAATTCATCTTTGTTATTTAATTGGTTTATAAGTTCTTCCAAGGCCATTTCATCTTTTACCAATACTTGCCTTGCCTTGCTTCCTTCAAAAGGACCAACAATTCCAGCTGCTTCCAACTCATCAATAATTCTTCCAGCCCTGTTGTATCCCAATTTTAATCTTCTTTGTATCATAGATGTAGAGCCAGATTGGTGCTTTACTACTACTTTTGCTGCATCTTCAAACATAGCATCTCTTTCATCTAAATTCACATCTCCTGCTGCCGCTTCCGTATCTCCAACATATTCTGGTAACAGATGTGCATCAGGATAAGCTCTTTGCGAACCAATATAATCGCAAATAGCATCTACCTCAGGTGTGTCAATAAAAGCACATTGTAATCGTGTTAAATCACTTCCTGTAGATATAAGCATATCGCCCATTCCAATGAGTTGCTCAGCTCCTTTGCTGTCCATAATGGTTCTGCTATCGGTAGATGAAGTTACTCTAAAAGCAACTCTTGCTGGGAAGTTGGCTTTTATCAGCCCTGTTATCACATTCACAGATGGTCTTTGTGTAGCTACAATCAAATGAATACCTATAGCTCTTGCCAATTGAGCAAGCCTTGCAATAGGGGTTTCAATCTCTTTTCCAGCAGTCATTATAAGGTCGGCAAACTCATCAATCACCAATACAATGTAAGGTAAATATCTATGCCCATCATTCGGGTTTAGTTTTCTGCTGATGAATTTCGCATTATATTCTATAATATTTCTGCAATGGGCATTCTTGCAAAGTTCGTACCTCTCATCCATTTCAGCACAAAGGGAATTGATTGTTTTTACCACCTTTTTAGTGTCGGTAATAATTGCGTCTTCTTCTCCTGGAAGTTTTGCCAAATAATGCCTTTCAATTTTATTAAATAGGGTAAGCTCTACTTTTTTAGGGTCTACAAGCACAAACTTCACTTGTGATGGATGTTTTTTATAAAGTAGAGATGCTAATATTGCATTTAGCCCTACTGATTTTCCTTGTCCTGTAGCACCTGCCATAAGTAAGTGAGGCATTTTTGCCAAATCCACTACATAGGTTTCATTTGAAATGGTTTTCCCAAAAGCAATAGGTAGTGCCATTTCGTTATTCTGGAACTTTTCTGATGAAATAACATCATACATGGAAACGACATTCTTTTTCTTGTTGGGCACTTCAATTCCAATAGTTCCTTTTCCAGGGATTGGTGCAATAATCCTAATTCCTTCAGCTGCTAAACTAAGGGCAATATCATTTTCCAGGTTTTTAATTTTAGAGATTCTAACTCCAGCTTCAGGAACAATTTCATAAAGGGTAATGGTAGGGCCAATGGTCGCTTTTATAGAAGCAATACCGATATTGTAATTCCCGAGAGTTTCTACAATTCTTAGTTTGTTTGCTTCTAATTCTTCTTTGTTTATCTCAATTTTGCTATCGCCATAATCTTTTAATAGATCAATTCCTGGCATCTTAAATTGCGATAGTTCCAAAGTAGGGTCAAAGTCGCCTAGTTCCTCCAATTTTTTCTTTATTTCTCTTTCCGTTAAGGTTTCCTCATTTTCATTTTCAGTTACTTCAATATCCAAATCATCTATTTTATCTTTTGGCTCTTTTTCCTCATTAGTTGAGTCGGTTTTGGTTGGAGTTTCTATTTCTTCTACAGCTTTTAACTTTGGTGGAGTATCAATAATATTTTCTTGTTTTTCTTCCGTTTTTTCTGCTTCTTTTTCTTTTGGGACTGGTTTTAGTTTTAAAAGAAACTCTTTTATAAATGTGATATTTATTTTTATCGTTGGAAACCAAATTACAATTAGAGAAACAAAAAGCAGTAATTTTGTGCCAATTGTACCGAGCATTGCATTGAGCCAAATATTACACTCATAACCAATACCTCCTCCTAAAATTAAATTATTAGTAAAGAAATGACCAAAAAATAAGGAAAGCCAAACCATAGCAATAAGCCCATGCTTAATGGATTTTCTTATTGGTATCGTGTTTATTTTAATAGCTTTTAACCCTGTTAGTACCAATAAAGCAATTACAATAAATGAGGCAATTCCAAACCCTTTAAAAATAAACCAATGTGCAAGCAATGCCCCTAACTTACCTAAACTATTTTCTACTAAAATATCAGAATTACTGAGTACATCTTTCCAATTTCCACTTATTTTATCAAAATCGTTTTTCCAATTGGATAGAAACGAAATGCACGCAATAAGTAAATAAGCAGCAATAAGTAAAATGAAATATCCTACTTTTTTATGGTTCTTCTCATTTTTAAAAGGGGCAGTAATTCTAGAAAATCTGAAACTGCTTTTCTTTTTTTGTTTCTTAAATCGTATATTCATAGAATTTCAAAAATACAAATACTTAGTAGTAATGCTTAAAGTGTACAATTATTATATGAGCAATAAATTGTTAATAATTAAAGCTTAATATCCTACTATGAATTTTGGTAAAAAGCAGAATTAAAAAATTAAATTTGCAAGCGAAATGATTAAGATAAATATACAAAATGAAACTGCAGCTTTAAAAGCTGTTATTGTAGGGGTTGCTGATGATTTTGTTGGTAAACCAACCATTGAAAAATGTTTTGATCCTAAATCAAAAGCGCATGTTATTGCAGGAACTTATCCTACTAATGAAGCTTGTGTAAAGGAAATGGATGCTTTAGTTGCAGTATTCAAAAAATATGATGTAAAAGTTTATCGTCCAATGAATATTAAGGGTTTAAATCAGATTTTTAGTAGAGATATTGCTTTTGCAATTGAGGATAAGTTGGTTATTCCTAATATAATTGAAGACAGGAAAAAAGAGGCTGATGCTATTGCTGAGGTACTAAATCAAATTGATGCTGGTGATATAATTAAAATGCCAGCAAACGCTAGGGCAGAAGGTGGGGATGTAATGCCTTGGAATGAATATATTTTTGTTGGTTATTCTGAAAAAGAAGATTTTAAAAACTATACAGTTGCTAGAACAAATAGAGCAGGACTTGACTTTTTAGCAACTGCTTTTCCTAATAAAATAGTTAAAGGTTTTGAACTCAATAAATCAGATGATGACCCAAGGGAAAATGCTTTGCATTTGGATTGTTGTTTTCAACCAATAGGCAAAGATATGGCTATTGTGTACAAGGGTGGTTTTAAGCATGCAACTGATGTTGAGTTTTTAGTAAATTACTTTGGTGCTGAAAATATAATTGAAGTAAGCCAAGAGGAAATGTACAATATGAATTCGAATGTATTTTCAATTTCAGAAGAAGTGATTGTATCAGAAAAAGGATTTACAAGATTAAATACTGAATTAAGGAAAAGAGGCTTTACAGTTGAGGAAGTTCCTTATGCAGAAATTGCAAAAATGGAAGGGCTTTTAAGATGTTCAACAATGCCATTGGAAAGAAGTAACTAGTTAAGAAGTGACTAGGGAGTAGTAAAAGGTATGAAAAGTTTAATTGCTAGTGGCTAGTTACTTTTGCCTAAAAACTTAAAAAAAATATGAAACAGATTACAAATACAATAATGATGATAAAGCCTGTTGGCTTTAGGTATAATGAGCAAACGGCTGTCAATAATTATTATCAGCAGGTATTGGATAATTTAACTGCTGAACAAACTCAAGAAAATGCTTTAAATGAGTTCAATACTTTTGTAGATAAATTAAGGAATGTAGGTGTAAATGTGGTAGTGATTGAAGATACTAAAAATCCTGACACTCCTGATTCAATTTTCCCAAATAACTGGGTGTCGTTCCATAGTGATGCTATGATAGGATTGTATCCTATGTGTGCTGAAAATAGAAGGGATGAAAGAAGAGAAGATATTTTTGATACTTTGGTAGATGAGCATGGTTTTGCAATTGAGGGAATAAAGGATTTTACAGAGTTTGAAGATCATGATAAGTTTTTGGAAGGTACAGGAAGTATGGTGCTGGATAGAGAAAACAAGATTTGCTATGCTGCTATTTCTATTCGTACGGATGAGATTGCTGTAATGCAGTTTTGTGAAGAGTTTGGTTACAGACCAGTTTGCTTTACTGCAAACCAAGATGTTGAAGGGGAGCGTATGGCAATTTATCATACTAATGTAATGATGTGTGTGGCTGATACTTTTGCTGTCATTTGTTTGGACACAATTGATGATGAAGCAGAAAGAGAACATGTACTTGAAACACTTACAGAGACAGGAAAAGAAATTATTGAAATAACCCAAGCACAAAAGCATAGATTTGCAGGAAATATGTTGCAAGTAATGGGCGATAAACCTTACCTTGTGATGTCCAACTCGGCTTATAGTAGTTTAACGCAAGAACAAAAAACGGCTATTGAAAAACATTGTCCTATTTTATATAGTTCATTGGATACAATTGAGGCTTGTGGAGGTGGTAGTGCAAGATGTATGATGGCAGAAATATTTTTACCAAAACAAAAGTAATGATTGAAGAAATTTTAAAACCAGCAATAGAAAAATGTTTAGATGAATTATATTCGGCAACTGATCAAAGTATTCAGTTTCAAAAAACTCGTAAGGATTTTGAAGGGGATATTACTTTAGTAGTTTTTCCATTGTTGAGAGTTTCAAAAAAAGGTGCAGAACAAACTGCTAATCAAATAGGGGAATACCTAAAAGAAAAGGTGGTTGAGGTATCTGGTTTCAATGTAGTAAAAGGTTTTTTAAATTTAGAAATTACACAACAATATTGGTATAATCAGTTTGTGAGTGCTTATAATACTGCTGATTATGGAACAGTAAAGGCTGATGAAAATGCACCTACTTATTTGGTGGAATATTCATCCCCAAACACGAATAAACCTTTGCATTTAGGACATATTCGTAATAACCTGTTAGGCTATTCAGTTGCTGAAATTATTAAGGCAAGTGGTAAGAATATGAAGAAGGTACAAATCATTAATGATAGAGGAATTCACATCTGTAAGTCAATGGTGGCTTGGCAAGATTTTGGGAATAATGAAACTCCTGAAAGTAGTGGTTTGAAAGGTGATCATCTGGTAGGAAAATACTATGTAGAGTTTGACAAGTATTATAAAAAAGAAATTGCTGATTTGGTTGCTGATGGAATAGAGCAGAAAGAAGCTGAAAAACAAGCACCTATTTTTAAGAAGGCACAGGATATGCTAAGAAGTTGGGAGGCAAAAGAACCAGCTGTAATTGCACTCTGGGAAAAAATGAATGCTTGGGTGTATGATGGTTTTGCAAGTACTTATAGTAGGCTTGGGGTTGATTTTGACAAGAACTATTATGAAAGTGATACTTATCTGCTAGGGAAAAAAGTGGTAGAAATTGGTCTTGAAAAAGGAGTGTTTTATAAAAAAGAAGATGGTTCGGTATGGATAGATTTATCAGCTGAAGGCTTGGATGAAAAAATCATTTTACGCTCAGATGGTACTGCTGTTTATATGACCCAAGATATTGGTACGGCTATACAAAGGCATGAAGATTTTTCATTCTCAAATATGGCGTACACGGTAGGGAATGAACAAGATTATCATTTTAAGGTATTGTTTTTAATCCTTGATAAATTAGGATATGATTGGGCAAAAAGCTGTTATCATTTATCGTATGGGATGGTGGACTTGCCGAGTGGAAAAATGAAATCGCGTGAAGGAACTGTTGTGGATGCTGATGATTTAATGGAGGAAATGGTAAGCACTGCAAAAGGTATTGCTAAGGAATTAGGAAAGCTTGATGGGATGACGGATAAGCAGGCAAATACACTTTATGAAACAGTTGGTATGGGAGCATTAAAGTACTTTATGCTAAAGGTTGATCCTAGAAAGCGTATGCTTTTTGACCCTGAGGAATCAATTGACTTTAATGGAAATACTGGGCCGTTCATTCAATATACTTATGCTCGTATTCAATCTGTTTTACGAAAATATAATAAGAAACAAACTATATTTGCAGAAGTAGAAATGACTGAAAAAGAAAAGGAGATTATAAAGCATTTAACTGATTTTCCTACCATTATTCAGGAGGCAGCTGATGGGTATAGTCCAGCTATGATTGCAAATTATATATATGATTTGGTAAAAGAATTTAATGGATATTATCAGAGTACACCTATATTAAATGCAGATTCTGATGAATTAATATCTTTTCGAATTGCTTTATCAGGTTTGGTGGCAAGAGTAATAAAAACAGGAATGAAGCTTCTTGGGGTTTCCGTTCCAAATAGAATGTAATTATGTTTGAAAATTTATCAGAAAAATTAGAAAAGGCGTTTAAAGTTTTAAAAGGGCAAGGGAGTATCTCCGAAATAAATGTTGCCCAAACAATGAAAGAAATCCGAAAGGCACTTTTAGCTGCTGATGTGGATTTCAAAACTGCTAAATCATTTACCGCTAAGGTTAAGGAGAAAGCAATGGGGCAAAAGGTGCTTACTGCTGTTAATCCTGGACAGCTCTTAACCAAAATAATGCAAGATGAACTAGCAGAATTGATGGGTAGTGAGCAATCTGAAATCAATTTGAAAGGTTCTCCAACAGTTATTCTTATTGCTGGCTTACAAGGTAGTGGTAAAACAACTTTTGCAGGTAAATTGGCATTACTCCTGAAAAGCAAAAAAAATAAACGCCCACTTTTAGTGGCTTGTGATGTGTATCGTCCTGCTGCTATTGATCAAATTGGAGTGTTGGCTGAGCAAGTGGGAGTAGAAGTTTTTCAAGATAGAGAAAATAAAAATCCGGTAGAAATTGCAAAAAATGCAATAAAGCATGCAAAAGCAAATGGGCACAATGTGGTGATTATTGATACTGCTGGTCGTTTGGCAGTTGATGAGAAAATGATGACAGAGATTGCTGCTATCAAATCGGCTGTTAATCCTCATGAGATTTTGTTTGTTGTGGATTCCATGACTGGGCAAGATGCGGTAAATACGGCAAAAGCCTTTAATGATAAATTAAATTTTGATGGAGTTGTATTAACAAAACTAGATGGTGATACAAGAGGTGGGGCTGCATTAACTATTCGCTCAGTTGTGGATAAACCCATTAAATTTATTGGGACTTCTGAAAAAATGGATGGCTTAGATATATTCCATCCAGACAGAATGGCAAGTCGTATTTTAGGAATGGGAGATGTTATTTCATTGGTGGAGCGTGCTCAGCAACAATTTGATGAAGAAGAAGCAAGAAAAGTGCAGAAGAAAATTGCTAAAAATCAATTTGGATTTGATGATTTCTTAAAGCAAATCAATCAAATTAAAAAGATGGGAAATATGAAGGATTTGGTGGGGATGATTCCAGGAATGGGAAAAACCATGAAGGATGTAGATATTGATGATGATGCATTTAAAGGTATAGAAGCGATTATTCATTCAATGACAAAAGAGGAAAGGCAAAACCCAAAAGTGCTAAACGGTAGTAGAAAAAAGAGAATTGCAACAGGTAGCGGAACTTCAGTTGTTGAGGTAAATCAACTAATAAAGCAATTTAGTCAAATGGGTAAAATGATGAAAATGATGCAAGGAGGTGGAGCAAAACAGATGATGCAGATGATGAAGGGTAGAGGTGGAATGCCAGGAATGTAATAATGAACTAATTTGATGATTAACAATGGTTCAAGATAGTTTAAGGATATTTATGTCATAAACTATTGAAACAAATTAGTGTCTAAACCATTTTTTTACGGTTATTTATTGTAAGTTGTTATATTCTTTTATTTTTTTCCAAGTTAAACCTATTGAGGTACAATCGTTAGGGATAATAGCTTCTGTTCCCTCATACCATTTATACCCATCTTCATCTCTAACAGTCCATATAAATGAAGTTGCAGATGCATCTTCCCATTCCATTGTAAAGTGTACAGCATCAGGGTCAATGGGAAAACAATCAGGCATATTTATAAACCCTAAATTTGCTTTTAGTGTTCCTAGATAATCTCCATCAATATAAATATCTAAGAAATTTACATTTTGAGCATCAAAATATAAAGCTCCTGCTAGGTCTAAGTAGAAAACCACATCTGATTGGTAAAAACAACTACCATCATCAAAATCAGCAAATTTCTCGTAATTAATTGCCTCATAATCAGTACAACCACCAGTTTCTACTTCACATGAAGTAAACCCTATCATGCAAATTATTAAAATGTAAATTAACTTATTCATTTTATATTGTTTTTGAATGATTAATAAATATCACACCAATATCCTTCTACCCAAAAGAATCCATGTGGAGTTTCTTCCCAATTTCCTTCATGCCAATGGAAGCCATGTCTTTCTCTTTCCCAAAATCCATCTACCCAAATATAAGTATGCCCACTCCAACTCCAAAAGCCGCTAATCCACACATGTCCTCTCCTGTTTAAAATAGGTTTCTTGTAATATCTTGGTCTGTTTGGTCTTTTAATAATAATATTATTTCTGTTTGACCTTACAATAACTTTTCCATTTCCATTATGATGAGAATTATGGCTGTTATGCGAATTTACATGATTAGAGCTATGCGAGTTATGTCGATTAGTTTTAACAATCACTTTTTTGTTATTGTTCTTTATTATTTTTACCTTTTTATTACGCCCATTATTTGTTTTTATAACAGTTTGTGCATTTAAAGTTGATAAAGTTAAACAACAAATAAATAGTGTAAATAAAATTTTGATAGTTTTCATGATTATTTTTTTTGACAAAGATATAAAAGAATATGAATTATTGGAATCAGTTACCTCTTTTCCGCTTATTAATCCCCTTAATTTCTGGAGTGCTTTGCAGTATTTTCTTTTCTGTAAATAAAGAGATAATCGTTTTATTTTTAACGTTCTTTTTTCTGTTGTTTTCTCTTGTTTTTGTTCTTAAAAAATCAACCAATAAATACCGAAACAGATGGATGTTTGGCTTTTCGGTTTATCTTTTACTTTTTGCTTTTTCAATGTTTGTTACCTCTAATTATCAGAGTATTGATAAGGAAAATCACTTTGCACAAAAGCAAAGTAATTATTGCATTATTAAATTATTGGAAGATGCTATAAAAAAGGATAAATCGGTAAAAATTAAGGTGCAAATAATAGCAATAAATGATAGCAGTAGTTTTACTAATACAATAGGAAATGCCATTGTTTATTTAGAAAAAGACAGCAGTTCTTTAAAATTAAAATATGGCGATAAACTGATTGTAAAATCTGCCTGGAAAGAAATAGATAAACCCACAAATCCAGCACAATTTGATTACAAAAAATACTTGTCAAATTCTGATATTTTTCATCAACAATATCTTTCCAAATCGCATTGGAAAATGTTTGAAAAACAAAAAGGATTTTCTGTTAGGGCAACAGCTTTTTTGTGGCAAAAACACCTTTTAGATGTGCTGAAATCACATCAATTTAAACAACAAGAATTGGCGGTCTCATCTGCTCTTTTACTAGGGTATAAGGATATGTTGGATAGAGATACTATCCTTACTTATTCTAGCTCAGGAGCCATGCATGTTTTGGCAGTATCTGGATTGCATGTTGGAATTATTTATTTGGTAATAAGTTCCTTATTGTTCTTTTTCGATAAAATAAAATACGGCAACTACATAAAAGCATTTTTGCTTATAATTGCCCTCTGGGCTTATGCCTTTCTTACGGGTTTATCGCCCTCTGTTTTGCGTGCAGCCACAATGTTTTCCTTTGTTACAATTGGTACATCCTTAAAAAGGCAAACTAATATCTATAATACTTTGGCGGCATCTGCTTTTGTTTTGATTTTATACAATCCGTATATTATCTTGAAAGTAGGTTTTCAGCTTTCTTATTTTGCCGTTTTGGGTATAGTGTATTTGCAACCCAAATTGTATAATTTGTATAGAACTTCCAATTGGCTACTAGATAAAATTTGGGCAATTACAACCGTTTCCATTGCGGCACAATTGGCTACTTTTCCTTTGGGGATGTACTATTTTCATCAGTTTCCAAATTACTTTTTGCTTTCAAATTTGTTTGTAATTCCATTGGCTACTTTTATTATTAATGGCGGTATTTTGCTCTTTCTTATAAGTGCCATTCCTATTATTCCCCAATATATTGCATGGGTGGTAAATAAGATGCTCCTTTTCTTGAATTTTTCTGTTGAATGGGTGGATTCCTTACCCTTTTCTTTAACGCTTGGCATCAGTATTTCTGCTCTGGAAACTTTGCTGATTTATGGTATTATTTTACTGATGATTCCCTCTATCATTAATAGAAATTGGAAAGGAATTAAAGTGGCATTGTTACTTTCTGTTTTGCTTATAAGTTTTCAAATTTATGAAAAAGTAACTTTACAAAATCAGCAATATTTTATAGTATATGATGTAAAAGGAGAACGAGCAATTGACTTTGTTGATGGTGATAAAAACTACTTTATTACATCTGAAAATTTAGCTAATGATCAAAGTAAAATGCGATTTCATATTATGCATTATAGATGGGAGAGGAGAGTGAAGAAATCAACTTTGATTCCTAAGATATTTGAAGCTAATAATTATTTTAGAGATGGAAATTTTGTTCAATATTTTGATAAGGAGATTTTGCTTTGGGATAAGGATTTTAGACAGCCAATTACTCCTTTAGCATTTGACTATATTATTGTATCATCAAATGTAAATGTTGATTTTAAAAATATTAAGTGTAACCAACTTATTATTGATTCTTCAGTTTCTTATTATAAAAAAGAGCAAATAAAAAAGGAATGCCTTAAATGGGACATTCCTTTTTATGATGTAAGTACAGAGGGTGCTTTTATTTTCTCTTTCTATCAATAAATGATTGAAAGAATAATTTACCACTATTCTGTATAAGTTTAGAGTTATTATCGTTTTCTGCTATAATATTACTTCTTTTCCATTTTATAGTTTCATTCCATGTCTCGAAATAAACAGTATCATTATTTGTGTCCCAATAGTCAGTCATAGTGTCTTCTTCTGCTATATTTATTGTAAGATTTGAAGATGTTAATGATATAATTGAAAAAATGTTGTTTGTGTCAATCGTTAGTGTATTTCCGTTCTTTTCCCAGATAGTAGTATCAATATCTGTATACCCATCAGTATCAACAAAAGTACCTATTAATGTTTGATTTTCTTTAAAGTTCCAATTCAATGATTCAATTCCCCATGAAGTATCTCCAGGAGTAATTGTTTCACTTTCTGTATCAGTAATTACTTTTGTTCCATTTGGATAGCCCCCAGCATAATATCCAGATGAAGCATTCCAAACAACCTCAGTGAGGTCCCAACTCCCTACAATTGAAGCTGAAGTGTTGTTGCCACTATTAGGGCTTTCATCCTCTTTCTTACAAGCAGCAAAAATAATAGAAACTGCTAATATTGTGTAAAACATTTTTTTCATAATTAAATATGTATTGGTTAATTATAGCAAATATATATAAAATAAAGGAATGCCTTAAATGGGAAGCATTAGGTAGTGTAGTATCAAAAAAATGCGTTAACTCTTTTTCCATTCTTTTTGCTCTTTTTCATCTAAGAAACTCCAAATTACAATCCTACTTATTTTGTTAGCTGTACCCATATTTACAGTTCTTACTTCAGTTGCTTCAACTTCTTGTAATTGTTTGTAAATTCCATCAAGGTTTTTCTTATTAGAAACCAAAGTAGTAAACCACATGCATTTACTTTTGTATTTTACACTTTCAGCAATCATATTGTGTATGAACTGTTTCTCGCCACCAGCAAAAACCAATTCATTTGCAGCACCTGAAAAGTTAAGTTGAACTTTTTTACTCCTTTTTCCTGTAAGTCTTCTTACTTTTCGCATACTCCCTTTTAGTGCCTCTTTTTTAGAAGAGTGAAAAGGAGGGTTGCAGATAGAAACATCAATTTTATCTTTCGGTTTTATAACTGTTTTAAAGATGTTGTTAAGGTCCTTTTGTATTCTGAATTTTACTTTCCCTTTTAAGCTAGGATTAGATTTTACAATCTCTTTGGCAGTAGCAATTGAATCAACATCAACATCAGATGCAATGAAATTCCAATTGTATTCACTTATCCCAAGTACAGGATAAATGCAATTAGCACCAACACCAATATCTAAACAAGTAATATCTTCTTTATCTCCAAGTAGGTCAGCCATATAATGTATGTAATCTGCTCTTCCTGGTATTGGAGGACATAAGTTTGTGTCAGGAAAATCCCAATTTTCTATCCCATAATAATGATGCAGTAATGCTTTGTTAAGTACTTTTACTGCAGCAGGATCAGAGAATTGTATAGAATCCTCTCCATATTTATTTGGCTTAATATGTTTCTCTAATTCAGGTCTAATTTTTATAAGTTCTGATAAATCATATTGCTCCCTGTTTTTATTATTTGGGTGCAAATTTGTTTTTATAGTACTTCTTACTTCTTGTTTTTCTTCTTTTTCCATTATGCTTTTCTTACAAATTCTGATTTTAATTGCATATTCCCAAATCCATCAATTTTACAGTTGATGTCATGTTCTCCTTCAGTTAGGCGAATATTCTTTACTTTAGTACCTGATTTAATTGGTTTTGGAGCACCTTTTACGGGTAAATTTTTGATAACAATAACGCTATCTCCAGTTTGTAAACGAGTACCATTGCTATCAAATACTTGTAATCCGCTTTCTAATGCTACTTCTTTTGGGTTCCATTCATGCGAACATTCTGGGCAAGTAAAGGCATCTTCTCCAGTAGAATATCCATAAGGACATTCGCAAACAGGACAAGCTTTCATTTCTTCTGACATAGTCTTTTATATTTTTGAATTCGTAATTTTCATAATTTCATCTTCTTGGGCACAAGCATCATCAACTAATTGTTCACCTCTTTCTAGTATATCGGCAACAAAGGCTTTATCCTCACAATCCCCACAATTAATTTTTACATTAAGGAAAGCACCAATTACAGCAGTTCGAGCACACAATGCACCTACTCCAGCATCCGTTACTGAGTTAGGATTTCCAAAGTCCGCCATAGCTTTCATTACTTCCATAGAATTATAAGCAGTCTCCATAACCTTGAAAGGAGTAAGGATAGCATATTTTGTAGCTTCTTGTATTGCATTATGTCTAATCGTTTTAGCCTCTTCACTATCTTTAGGTAAACGGAATGCATCCATAATTTTATTGAAGGCATTGGTATCTTCATCTACTAAATCCAGAAGTGTTCTTTGGTATTCCATTCCTTTTTCTGCCCAATTAGAAAATTCTTCCCATCTATCATCCCAACCTCTTTTATGTGCAGAAAGGTTAGCAACCATAACTCCTAATGAAACTCCCATAGTGCCACAATATGCTGATATAGAACCACCACCAGGAGCAGGACTTTCACTTGCTGTTTCATCTGCAAAATCAGTAAGTGTCATGTTTACTAAAGGTTTGTTTGCATCCGCCTCCAACATATATTCGATTATTCTTTCCTCAGGATTAAAAGGTGCTAACTCATCCAATCCTAAAGTTTTAATTGCAATTTTTATAATTTCACTTTCGTGTATTCCTGTTGATCGTTCTTGTTTTTTAAGGAAATGTTTCCCTGCATCAATCAATACTTTTTTAGGAACTAAACCAACTAATTCTGATCCTGTAACACGCATTCCTCTTGCTATTGCTCTCTCACAAGTTTTATCGAATACCTCATGTAAAGGCGAAATATTGATGTTTGTTAGGTTGTAGGAAATTTGTGCTACACCATATTCATCAATAAACCAACCAATTCCTTTTACGGCTTTAAATAATCCTGGCGTTTTTAGTGGGTTTCCATCTGCATCTTTCATTACCTTTCCTGATAATGTATCGCCTTCTCTTTTTATTCTTCCAGCTTCACGAATGTCAAAAGCTACTGCATTTGCTCTTCTTGTTGAAGTAGTATTTAGGTTGATGTTGTAAGCTACTAAAAAGTCACGAGCTGAAATTCCTGTTGCTCCTGATTTTTCAACTGAGGCATTAAATTCAGCAGGGCCAAAATCTGGTTTCCAATCTGTATCCACTAATTTTTTTGATAATCCTTCATATTCTCCTTGTCTGCAATTTGCAAGGTTTACTCTTTTTTCTTCCTTTGCAGCTGCTTCATAATGATAAACAGGAATCCCAAGTTCATTTCCAACTCTTTCTCCTAATTTATGTGCCCAATCTGCACATTCTTCCATGCTTATATTTGCAATTGGTACAAGCGGACAAACATCAGTAGCACCCATTCTTGGATGTTCACCTGAGTGTTTGCTCATGTCAATTAGTTCCTGTGCTTTTTGTATCAGTAAAAATGCTGCATCAATTACTTGTTGTGGCTCTCCTACAAAGGTAATTACTGTTCGGTTAGTTGCTTTTCCAGGATCAACATTTAGGAGTTTCACTCCATCAATTTCCTCCACAATTTGTGAGATAATTCTTATTTTATCTTCATCTCGTCCTTCTGAAATGTTAGGTACACATTCTATTATTTGTTTCATGTTTTAAGATTTTAAGTAGTTAGATATTAGTAATTAGACCTATTTGTCTAATAATCTAATATCTCATATCTAATTTTTTATTTTTCCGTTTATCATTACTTTTTTAATCACATTATGTCCAAAGCTATAAGGTAAATATGCATAACTTGGAATCGGTTTTGTGATAAAAAGGTTGGCTTTTTTACCTATACAAATACTTCCTAATTCTTTCTCAATCCCCATAGCATAAGCGGTATTTATTGTTGTTGCATTAATCACCTCTTCAGGAGTCATTTTCATCTGAATACAACCCAAAGATGCTACAAAATTCATGTTACCACTTGGGGTAGAGCCAGGGTTATAATCGGTTGCTAAGGCAACTGGAAGTCCTCTTTTAATCATTTGTCTTGCAGGTCCATAAGGGATACCTAAAAAGAATGAACATGATGGTAAAATAGTTGGCATACAATTACTTCCTTTCAATGCTTCATAATCTTCTTCTGCCATTTCTTCTAAGTGGTCCACTGATAAAGCCCCTAAATCCACTGATGCTTTTACGCCACCAATTGCATTAAACTGATTTACATGTGTTTTTGCTTGCATTCCAAATTTATTGGCTGCTTTTAATAATCGAGTAGTGTCAGCAACAGTAAAATACCCTTCTTCACAAAAGATATCTACATAATCAGCTAATTTTTCTGCTGCAACTTTGGGTAACATTTTATTGATAACCAAATCCATATAGCCTTCTTTATTGTCTTTGTATTCTTTGGGTAGAGCATGAGTGCCTAGAAAAGTTGCTTTTATGGTTACATCTGTATTTTCTTTAATCCTTTTAATGACTCTTAGCATTTTTAGTTCGGATTCCAAAGTTAAACCATAACCACTTTTTATTTCAATGGCTCCCGTTCCCATTTTTACTAATTCATTTAAGCGAATTAGTGCATCTTCAAATAATTCATCTTCACTAGCATTTTGTAGTTTTTCTGCTGAGTTAAGTATTCCTCCTCCTCTTTGAGCAATTTCTGCATAGCTTAATCCATTTATTCTGTCTACAAATTCTCCCTCACGACTTGCTGCAAATACTAGGTGTGTATGGCTATCGCAAAAGGTAGGGAAAACCATTCCCCCTTCAGCATCAATTATTTCAGTATTATTCCAATCTTCAATGCCATTCCACTCATCCATACTTCCAAAAGAGGTAATGATTCCATTTTCAACTTCTACAAATGCATCTTTAATTGTAGATATGTTTGACATGTCTTTTCCTGCTACCCATTTTCTAGGAGTTTTTTCTGTTTGTATAAGTTCTGCAATATTTTTGATTACTGTTTTCATATTTGGCGAAAATACAAAATTCACTTCAATCATTATTGTATATTTGTCCGCTATGGGAAATACTATAGGTAAAATATTTAAGCTGACTACTTTTGGGGAGTCTCATGGTGATGCTATTGGTGGTATTATTGATGGATGTCCTGCAGGATTAATAATTGATTTAGATTTCATTCAGCAGCAGTTAGATAGAAGAAAACCAGGGCAAAGCAAACTTACTACTCAAAGAAAAGAAAGTGATACTGTTCAGTTTTTATCTGGAATATTTGAAGGAGTAACTACTGGAACTCCTATTGGATTTATCATTAAAAATAAAGATGCTAAAAGCAAGGATTATTCTCATTTAAAAGATATTTATCGCCCTTCTCATGCTGATTTTACTTATGATAAAAAATATGGAATTCGAGATTATAGGGGAGGAGGAAGATCCTCAGCAAGAGAAACGGCTAATTGGGTTGTTGCTGGGGCTATCGCTCAACAAATACTTGCAACAGCTGGGGTGGAAGTGCGGGCTTATGTTTCTGCTGTTGGGAATGTTAAACTAAATAAGTGTCATAAGGATTTGGATTTAAGTTTAACGGATACTAATTTGGTTAGATGTCCTGATGTTGTAATTGCTCAGCAGATGATTTTAGAAATTGAAAAAACAAAAAAAGAGGGTGATACTATTGGAGGAGAAATTACGGCTATTGCTTTTGGCGTTCCTGTAGGTTGGGGAGAACCCGTTTTTGATAAGCTCCATGCTGATATAGGAAAAGGAATGTTAAGTATTAATGCTGTGCACGGATTTAAATATGGCTTTGGAGGTGTGGATATATCCTCTAGTAAAGGAAGTGTAGTAAATGACGAGTTTTTACCCACCCCTAACCCCTCCATGGAGGGGAATGTTGGAGGTTCCCTCCAATATGAAGATAGTATTAGAAGAAAAATTATACCTTACAACCCAAAATTGAAAGAGTTTGCAAGTCAATTAAGAAAAAACATGACTTTTAGTGAAGTGTTACTTTGGGATGAAATTAAGCAAAATAAATTAGGAGTAGATTTTGATAGGCAAAGACCAATGGATGAGTTTATAGTTGATTTTTATTGTAAAGATTTAATGTTGGCAATTGAAATTGATGGAAGTAGTCATGATTATAAATATTTGGAGGATTTAGACAGGCAAGATACTTTAGAAAAAATAGGCGTTACTTTTATTCGTTTTGATGATAAAGATGTAAAGCAAGATATGAATAATGTTTTAAATGCTTTAATTCAGAAAATAGAAGAGTTAAAGCAAAAGGGGCTAGTAGGTAGAGAACAGATTTCCGATAGTCCCCTCCTTGGAGGGGAGAAAGGGGTGGGTTCTGACAATTCCCCTCTAGGGATGGGAGTAAAGAGTGTTGAGGAATTCCCCTCCCAAGAGGAGAGTAAGAGGTGGGTTCCTACCAAAACCAACTTTTCTGGAGGAATACAAGGAGGAATAAGCAATGGAAATGATATATATTGTGAGGTAGCTTTTAAGCCAGTGGCAACTATTATGCAAAAGCAAAATACGATTGATGCAGCAGGAAAGAAAGTAGAAATTAAAGGAAAGGGCAGACATGATGCTTGTGTGGTGCCAAGGGCAGTTCCTATTGTTGAAAGTATGATGGCGCTTACTTTGGTAGATGCTTATTTGAGAAGTAGGACTGATAGGTTAATTTGATAATATGCTGATGAGAAAATATAATGTAGCAATTAAACAATGTAGCTATTAAATAATATAACAATGAAAAATAGTTGTCATCCTGAATAAAATGAAGGATCTCGTTTTTGCAGTTATTTTTAAAATAAAACTAAATATTAATTAGAATATAAGAATATGAAAAAAACACTACTTATATCACTTGTATTACCTATAATGTTGAATTCGTGTAGTAAAGATTCTTTAAAAGAATATAAAACCGAGAATGTAATTATTATGGTGGTAGACGGACAAAGATATTCTGAGTCTTGGGGAGATTCTACACATCAATATATACCTCACTTTTCGACTGAAATAGCAGATTTTGGAATTGTTAATACAGCCTTTTATAATAATGGGCTAACTAGCACAGTACCTGGCTTCACAGCTATAACAACAGGAGTGTATCAAGAAATTAATAATTCTGGACAAGAATCACCAATATATCCTTCCATTTTTCAGTATTTAATTGAGAAAGATTCTACTGCTCCTGCTTGGATAATTAATAGTAAAGATAAGTTAGCAGTATTGGGTAATTGTCAACAGACTAATTGGAGTAATAAGTATATGCCATTATTAGATTGTGGCATTGACGGACTTGGCTCTGGATATAGACATGACACATTAACATTAGCAAGGTTTTTCAATGTAATGTCGGAGTATCATCCTAAACTTACTCTTCTTGGCTTTAGAGAGCCTGATTTTTCTGCTCACACAAATTCTTGGGATGATTATATTGAAGGAATAATAAATACAGATGAGTATATTTATAGGGTTTGGAACTATATCCAGAATGACCCTCATTATTCAGGAAGGACAACACTATTTATCACAAATGACCATGGAAGACATTTAGATAATATTGGTGATGGTTTTAAATCGCATGGTGATGGTTGTGATGGCTGTAGGCATATTAATTTTTTTGCATACGGACCTGATTTTAAAAAAGGAGTTATAAATCATAGTAGAGAATTGATTGATATTCCTGCTACAATTACTGAAATATTACAGCTTAATGCTGAATATGTTGAAGGAAAAATAATGTATGAACTATTTGAATAAATTAAGAAAATGAAAAAGATATTACTAATGTTTTTCCTCCCTTTTTGTGTTTTTGCACAGAATCAAAACTTATCTGCTGGCTTAGTTTTTGATGGTGAGCCATATATAGCAATAAATCCTAATAATTCACAGCATATGGTTGTTGCTTGGATGGGGTATAAGTGGCAAGAATACATTGTAATTAAAACAAAAGTAACTTTTGATGCTGGGCAAAATTGGAGTGTAACAAATTCAATTTCTCATGTAAACCCAGTATATGGCTCTGCCGATCCATCATTAGAATTTGATAATAACGGAAATCTCTTTTTATGTTATATTGATTATAGTGCGGCACTTGATTCTGGAGCAGTTTATGTAGTAAAATCAACTGATGGAGGATTAAACTGGCTAAATCCTATTGAGGTAATAGATGCACATGCTGATGCAGGAAAATACCCAATTGATAGACCATGGATTTCTGTTGATAATTCTTCAGGCGTAAATGATGGAGTTATTTACATTACAACTATGAATCCAAATGTTTTTGGACCATTACCTCCCCCTTACAATCCGTATTTTACATTTTCAAATGATGGAGGGAATTCTTTTAGTAATTGGAGGTATTTAGATACTATAAACTATCTTTCTGGCAGCTTAATATCACAACCAATGCCTACTCATTGTGTGAGTAAAAATGGAACTTTTCATTCTATTTATCCCTCCTATGTTCCTTCACAAAGTTTGTACGCACAATATATTTTAGCATCTTCTACATCATTAGGAAGCTCTTTTAATTATAATGTAGTTTTGCAATCATCTACTGGACTTACAGATACTCTAATGAAAAAAGGTTATTTACTTATTGATAATCCTGCAAATGAGAATCATTTAGTTTTTATTTTTCTATCTGTTATGTTTGGTGATGAAGATATAGTTATGAGTGAAAGTTTTGATGAGGGAATCAGTTGGACTTCCCCTATTAGAATAAATGATGATATTTTAGGAAATGGTAAAATGCAGGATTTAGTCTGGGCAGATTTTGATTCTGATGGTGATTTAGTTATTACTTGGAGAGATAGAAGAAATAGTTCTGCAAATGGCTATCAGACTGAATCTGAAATTTGGGGAGCTGTTAGGTGGAAGGATTCAACTAATTTTTCCCCTAACTTTAGTATTACTTCTCAACAAGTGACTTATGATAGTGTACTTGCTGAAAGTGGTAACGATTTTATGTGTGTAGCTGTAGAGAACGACACCCTAAATGCAGTGTGGGGCGATACAAGAAGCGGGAAGTTAAACATATATTTTCAGAGGATGAGTCTACAAAGTGGCTCAGTAACAAGTATTTCAAATATATCAGAAAATAAAGATAAAAAACTTTTGTTTATAGTTGATGAATTAGGGAGAGAAACTAATGGTACTTCTAACTTACCCCTATTTTACATCTTTGATGATGGAAGTGTAGAAAAGAAAATAATAACTGAGTAATATAAAAATAATAACCATAAGTGAAATCCATTCTTTGGAGGAGATTGGAGTTAGTAAAAAATCAGAAACTATCTCTAGTTTCTTCAGAGGAGAGCTATTGGATTTTTTTCTAACAACTAAAAACAACTAACTAATCAACTAAAACATGAAAAAACTAGCACTACACTGGAAAATAATAATCGGAATGGTATTGGGTGTCGTTTACGGCCTAATCGCTAATAAATTAGGTTGGGTAGACTTCACTTCTGATTGGATAAAACCATGGGGAGTTATCTTTGTAAACCTTTTAAAACTAATTGCTGTACCTTTGGTTTTTGCATCTCTTATTAAAGGGGTCGCATCTCTCTCTGATATTTCAAAACTAAGCAGGATAGGAGGGAAAACAATTGCTATTTATTTAATGTCAACTGTTATTGCGGTAACTATTGGTTTATTCTTGGTAAACATGGTAAATCCTGGAGCTGATTTTGATAGAGAATCCATACAGTTATCTGATAATTCTCAATCAGGGGCAGATAAAAAAATTGCTGCAGCAGGAAATGTAAAAGAGGCAGGTCCTTTGCAGTTTGTGGTGGATATAGTTCCAACAAATATCTTTTCTTCAGCAAGTAATAATTCTAATATGTTGCAAGTTATCTTCTTTGCCATTTTCTTTGGAATTGCAATGGTGATGTTGCCTAGTGAAAAAACGGTTTATGTAAAAGGTTTTTTTGATGGAGTGAATGACATTATCCTTCAGATTGTAGATTTAATTATGTTGGCAGCACCTTATGGTGTGTTTGCGCTTTTAGGTGGTTTGGTGGTTGATTTTGGGGCAAGTTCTACATTGTTTATTGCTTTAGGTAAATATTCCTTAACCGTAATTGCAGGTTTACTTTTGATGATTTTATTGGTTTACCCATTAATATTAAGAATCTTTACTAAGATTAAATATATTGATTTCTTTAAAGGAATATCTCCAGCACAAATGTTGGCATTTTCTACTAGTTCAAGTGCTGCAACTTTGCCAGTTACTATGGAAAGGTGTGAGGATCATTTAGGGGTTTCTGAAGAGGTTTCTTCTTTTGTATTGCCACTAGGTGCTACAATTAATATGGATGGAACTTCCCTTTATCAGGCAGTAGCGGCAGTATTTATTGCTCAAGCTTTTGGTATTGAGCTAGATTTAGGGCAACAATTAACCATTGTGCTTACCGCAACTTTAGCTTCCATTGGTGCTGCTGCTGTTCCTGGAGCTGGTATGGTAATGCTAGTGATTGTTTTGGGTGCAATTAATGTACCGACTGAGGGATTGGCTCTTATCTTTGGTGTGGATAGAATCTTAGATATGATGCGTACAGTTGTAAATGTGACCGGAGATGCTACTGTAGCTACAGTTGTTGCCTCTACTGAGGGTGAGCTTTCTCCTGTAACGGAAGAAGATTTAATGAGTTAAAATGCGAATAATTCTCCTCTTTTCTTTTTTCTTTTTTCTTCAATTCTCTTTTGCCCAAGATTGTACTCTTGTGGATGAGAAAACAAAACGGATGTGTAATCGTGCATCATCCCTTATTGAAAAAAATCAATTTTATAAAGCACAAAACCTACTAAAAAAAGTAAATAGAAATAAAGATATTCCAGAGGTAAGTCGATTGTTTTCTATTTTGTATTGGAAGCAAGGTGAAAATTTACAGGCAGAGGAATTTGCCTTAAAAACCATAGCAGTATGCCCAGAAAAAAATCCCTTAATTTATTATTTATTAGGTGAAATTAATTATGAGCGAAAAATGTATGTACATGCTAGTAAGTATTTGGAAAAAGCAATTAATTTAGGATTGAATGAAGCTGCTAATAAAAAAGCTGAAAAAATGTATAAGAAAGCAAAAGTAATTGCTGATATAATCAATAATCCGGTTCCATTTAGCCCACAAGTGGTAAAAGGAATATCTACCAAAGCGGATGAGTATTTGCCAATACTATCTCCCGATCAAGAAATTGTTTTTTACACTAGAAGAGGAGAAAAAAACGAGATTGGAAGTTTGACTAATACTATGACAGAGGAGTTTGTTTTTAGTAAGGAAGAAACAACAGATTTTAATACTGGGAATCCTATGCCATTTCCCTTTAATAGGAATTCCAATGAGGGTGGGGCAAGCATAACAATTGATAACAAAACCTTGTATTTTACCACTTGTAGTAATTTGTCTTCTGGCTATAATAATTGTGATTTGTTCTATACTTTTAAGCAGAAAGATGGGGGGTGGTCGGAAATTATATCTTTTAAAAAGAAGATAAATAGCGTAAAGAGCTGGGAATCACAACCTAGTATTTCGGCAGATGGTAATACACTTATTTTTGCTAGTGATAGAAAAGGAGGTTTTGGTGGTGCTGATTTGTATCTTATCCAAAAAAACGAGAAAGGGGAGTGGTCAGATCCAAAAAATCTGGGCGAGAATATCAATACAAAATACAATGAAAAATCTCCTTTTTTGCACACCGATAATGAGACAATGTTTTTTGCTTCCAATCAGTTTCCTTCTGTTGGAGGTTATGATATTTTCTTTTGCAGAAAAGATAGTTTAGGAAATTGGCAAAAGCCAAAAAATATTGGCTACCCAATAAATACTATATCAGATGAATTAGGGCTTTTTGTAAGCACGGATGGGAAAAAGGCTTATTTCGCTTCCAATCAGCTTGACGGAGTAGGAGGATGGGATTTGTATTCTTTTGATTTGTATGAGGGTGCAAAGCCGAAAAAGGTTTTGTTTTTAAAAGGGGAGTTAAGGGATGAAAACGGAGAAGTTCTAAGGCATGCTACTATTGAGTTAAAAAACATCCAGAGTAAAGAAAAACATATTGTTCAAGTACAAAATGGGGAGTATGCTGCTGCTTATACTATTGAGGATGGGGATGATGTTTTACTTACGATTAATAAAAAAGGATATGCTTTTAATTCCACTTATATTTCTTCTGATGATGCTGATTTTTCTTCTCCAAAGAAAATAGATTTTGAGGTAGAGAAACTAGGAGATGGTAAGGCTTTCCGATTAGATAATATTTATTTTGCAAGCAATTCGTTTGAACTTAATCCTATTTCAAAAGAAATACTCATGGCTTTTGCAGATTATTTAATACTGAATAAAAACCTGAAAGTAGCCATACATGGACATACAGATAATATTGGTTCTGCTTCTGCTAATTTGCTACTTTCTAAAAACAGGGCAAAGGCAGTTTTTACTTTTTTACTAGATAATGGGATTGTAGCAGGGAAGTTAGACTATAAAGGGTTTGGTAAGCAAGAGCCAATAGCTTCTAACGATACTCAAAAGGGGAGAGCTCAAAACAGAAGAACAGAATTTGTAATTTTAGGACAATAAAAAACCCACTAAAAAGTGGGTTTTTGCAATTTATTTTATGGCAATTGTTATTTTCTAATTTCTTTAATTCTTGCTTTTTTACCAGTTAATTCTCTTAAATAGAAAATCCTTGATCTCCTTACTTTTCCTCTTTTATTTACTTCAATTTTTTCTAAAACAGGAGAGTTTACAGGGAAAATTCTTTCTACTCCAATTCCACCTGACATCTTTCTAATAGTGAAAGTTTCAGTAGTACCACTTCCTTTTCTTTGTAAAACAACTCCTTTAAAATGCTGAGTTCTTTGTTTATCTCCCTCTTTAATTGCATAATAAACTGTAATGGTATCGCCAGATGAAAATTCTGGAAATTGATTCATTGTAGAAACCTCTTTTGATATGCTGTCGACTAAGTTCATTTTCAGGTGATTTTTGTTTAAAAATTAGTTTGCAATATTACAATTTATTTTTAGAAACAACTACACTCTTTTTAAGATAAATTTATTTATTTCTCAAAATATCAGGTCTTCTGTTTTGAGTTCTAATTTCTGTTTGATTTTCTCGCCATTTTTCAATTTTTTTATCATCTCCTGAAAGTAAAATTTCGGGCACTTTCCATCCTTTGTAATTTGATGGACGAGTATAAATTGGGGGAGATAATAAATTATCTTGAAAGCAATCGGTAAGAGCAGAGGTTTCATCTGAAAGCACACCAGGAATAAGCCGAATAATTGCATCTGTAAGAACGATTGCACCTAACTCTCCACCAGTTAATACATAGTCGCCTATGCTTATTTCCCTTGTAATAAAATGATCTCTTATTCTTTGGTCAATACCTTTGTAATGTCCGCAAAGCAGAATGATGTTTTTTAAAGTGGAAAGTTGATTGCAGATTCCTTGATTGAGAGCTTCTCCATCAGGAGTAAGGTAAATAACCTCATCATAATCTCTTTCGCTTTTTAATTTACTAATCAAATCATCAATGGGCTGAATAGTCATTACCATTCCAGCTCCGCCTCCATATTGGTAATCATCTACACTTTTTTGTTTCTGTGTGGAGTATTTTCTAATATCGTGAATATGAATTTCTGCAATATTTTTTTCTTGTGCAATTTTTAAAATAGAATGCTCAAAAGCACCATTAAAAAAATTGGGCAATATGCTTAGTATGTCAATTCTCATTTTGCAAAACTACAAAAACAGAATTTCTTAATTTGGATTAATAATTCTTAATTTTTATACAAAATACATACATGACAGCTTGTCATAGAATGTTCATATATAGATTAAATTCAGCATAATAGGTGCTTTTAGGTAAAGATATAGAATAGGGTGTGTTTTTAAATAATATTTTTAGCTATATTTTAAATACTTCAGAAAAATAGTAAAAAAGATATTTAAATTGTTGATAAAATATATTTTAATTTTAAAGAGAAACAATTAAAAAAAATACTTTTACACTTCTATTTATTACTATGAAAAAACACATTAGTTTATTTATTTTTTGTTTGGGAATTTTCTCTTTTTGCTTTAGTCAAGATGTTGATTCTACATTGAATAATAGCGAAATAAACTTTAGTGATTCTATAGCAAATTATAATCAGCAACAAAAACTTTTAAAATTATCTCGTGATGCTTATAATAATGGAATACAGTTTTTTGAGTTAAATAATTTTAAAGAAGCTATAAATAATTTTAATAAGGCAATTTCTGTGGATTCTTTTTTTATTGCTGCATATTTCAATAGAGGAATTAGTTTTTCTCAAATTTCAAATTACGATAAAGCTATTTCTGATTTTTCTACAACCCTTTTGCTAGATAGTACTCATATTTTATCTCTTTTTAAAAGAGCAGAGATTTATAGGAAAATTAATAAAGAGAATTTAGCTATAACAGATTACAAGCAGATTATTCAGCTAGATGAAAAAAACTATAAAGCATATTATGAGTTAGGTATTTTGTATTTTTTACAAAATAATACAGAGGGTGCAATCAAGCTGTATTCCCAATCGATTGATATAAAACCTACTGCAAATGCTTATAACGACAGGGCGAGCTGTTTTCGAAATCTGGAGCAATATGATAAAGCTATTTTAGATTACAATAATGCTATTTCACTAGATGACGCTTTAGCTTTTGTCTATAACAATTTGGCAGCAATTTATCGGATAACAGACAATACTGAAAAGGCAATGAACAATTATAATATTGCAATTGCAAAGAATCCCGATTATGTTATTGCTTACAACAATAGAGGTAGATTATATTTTGAGAAAGAAAATTTTTCTGCTGCTGCAACTGATTTTGATAAAGCAATATCACTAAATTCAGATTATGCCCCTTCTTATAACAACAGAGGAGTTCTTTACCATAAAAATAAAGAGTATGCTTCTGCTATTGCTGATTTTGATAAGGCCATTTCCTTAGATAGTAATTACGCAAAAGCATATTTGAATAGAGGGATTTCAAAACAAATGCAAAGAGATGAAGCTGGAGCTTGTGCCGATTGGGAAAAAGCATCAGGATTGGGTATTAAACTCGCTAAAAAATATTTGATAAATGATTGTTACTAGATATAAAATTATAAGAATAATTTTACTGATATTATTTTCAGCAAAACAGATGTTTGCTCAAAATATCGATTTCAAAGCATCTAATTTTAAAGCGGATAAACAGGGGCTAAAACAAGCAGTAAAAAGTATCAAATTAGGAGATGAATACTTGGAAAAAGGAAATGAGGCAATTTTGGAGAGAATGGATGCGGTTGCACTTTTTGAAAATGCTCTTTTTTATTATTTGCAAGCAGATGAGTTCAATCCTGATAATTTGGAACTTAATCTGAAAATTGGAAATGCTTACCTTTATACCAATCAGAAATATCTAGCATTTCAATTTTTACAAACAGCTATAGATATGGATGCTAGTGAGCAAGATGCTACACCAAATATTCATTTTTATTATGCAATGGGATTACAATTAGAGGGTATGTATGAAGATGCGATTTCTCAGTTTAGAATTTTTAAAAAAAGACAATCTGAAAAACGATTCAAACCACTTGCTGATTTTTACAAGAAATACATTCAAGAGTGTGAAAGTGCAATGGAATTGATAGAGAAACCTCAAAAAGTTTGGATAGATAATATTGCAATTAACTCTAAAAATGATGATTGGAGTCCTTGCCTTAGTGCAGATGGGGAACTTTTAATTTTTACTTCCAACAGAGAAAATGAACATTTGGCTGATGATTTTGGAAAATATGATAATGAGATTTATTTCTCAACTCTTGAAAAAAGAAAATGGACTGCAATTGAACCAATTACTACTTTAAATACAAATGAAGATGATGTTTCTGGTGGACTTTCCTATGATGGGCAAAGGCTGTTAATTCATAAAGTAGAAAACGAAAATGCAGATATTTTTGAATCCAAATTAAATGGTACAAAATGGGAAGTAGCGAAAAGAAAAATGGGTAAAGAGGGGAATTCTGTAAATACAATAGATAATGAGACAGTTGCTTCTTATGACCCTAAGGATATTAAGGTTTATTATTTAACTGATGGAGGGTATAGCAAAAATTGGGATATTATGTTTTCAGGAGTGATGAACAGGGAAAGAAAAATCTGGGGAAAAGGGCAATCTGCTGGACATGAGGTGAATACAAAGTACCATGAGGGGTCGGTTTATTTGCACCCAGATGGAAAGACCATGTATTTTTCTTCACAAGGACATAACTCTATGGGAGGGTATGATATTTTTGTTTCTTATATTGATGATTTGGGGCACTGGGGACCAGCTCAAAACTTGGGTTCACCTATCAATACTCCTTTTGATGATTTGTTTTATTCATCTACAGCAAGTGGGAAAGTTGCTTATATCGCATCCAATAGAAAAGGTGGAAAGGGAGGTTTGGATATTTACAAAGTTACTTATTGGGGGAGTGAGAAACCACAATCCTTAGATTCTGAAGAACAACTTATAGCAAGTATTGCAAATCCTATAAAAGATAAATCTATTGCTCAGCCAATTATGATAGAAGAAAGAAATCTAACCGTTTTTAAAGGAAAGGTTTTAGATATGATTACAAAAGATGCGATTGCTGCCAATATTACAATAATGGATAATTCTAATGGGAAAGAATATATTCGTTTAAACTCAAATTCATCAAGTGGTAAGTTTCTTATTTCCTTACCTTCAGGAAAAAATTATGGCATTGCCGTAAGTGCAGAGGGTTATCTTTTTCATTCTGAGAATTTTGATATACCAAAAGGGGAGGCCTATAATTTGGTTGAAAAAAATATAGAACTAATGTATATTGATATTGGAAGTAAAATTGCACTCCGCAATGTGTTTTTTGATTTGGGAAAAGCTATTGTGAAGAAAGATTCTTATTCTGAATTGGATAGATTGGTTGATTTAATGAAGAAATTACCAAATCTAAAAGTAGAACTTTCAGGACATACAGATAATACTGGATCAGAAGTACTCAACAATAGATTATCTCAAAAAAGAGCAGAAGCAGTAGTAGAATATCTTATTGCTAAAGGGATAGATAAAGAAAAACTCACTGCAAAAGGATATGGATCGGCTACCCCAATTGACAGTAATGAAACCTTAGAAGGCAGGAAGAGAAATAGAAGAACAGAATTTGAAATTACTGGAAACTAAGGAAGAACAACCTTCTTTGTAATCGTTTTTCCATTTCTACTATCTTGCATATTTATCATGTAAATACCAGCAGATAGGAAATCAACATTTAAAATTGTTGGCAACAAAATTTCATTTTCATTTAAAACTAGCTTTCCTGAAGCATCAAACATTTTAATTGATTTTATAGCAGCTTCATAAGTAGAGTTAATCATAATATTATTTGAAGTAGGATTTACAAATACTGTAATATTATTCTGTTTTTCACTTACTGATGATGTAGCTTCAAAAAAAGAACGAGATGTAGTATAAATTTCATCTCCATTGTTGTTATTGTTCGCATTAGCTGCCACAGCAGCTACATAAAAAACAACTCCTCCATTTGCATTTGTAGGAGCAATCCAATCCATAGTCCATATTTTCATATTTGTACCATTTATACCATTCATTGTATGTGTGATACTTGTGCTATTATTTGCAAATTGAGTATTAGTTTGATCGGTAAGCATAAATGTACCTGCTTTAGCCATTGAAAAAGATCCTTCTTCACAAGTAATTTCAAACCCAAATCTATTTATATTTGATTGAGAAAGCTGTACAGTAATGGAATATTGTTGTCCTGCATTATAGCCTTGAGTAGGGATGTTTGTCATAACAGAAAGCATTCCATTTCCTGAATTTACAGTTGCGTTATGGCATGCAGTACAATTGTTCCCATCAATAGGAGAACCTGTTTTTGCTCCTGGAGAGCCTGCCATATTGCTAAATAAAGTAGGGGTTAAAAGCAAAAATATTACAATTGCAGATAAGAAGTGAATTGATTTTTTCATTAGTTTTAGTTTTCGACAAAGTTAAATAAATATCTTATATATTTAATAAAAGAGCTAATAGCTTAGAGATGAGTTCTAATAATAGACTTATTTATATTGTATCAAATTTCTTTATCCTGGGAGAATATAAATTGCTACCCTCCAACTCTTTTGTAGTTATATCCTTCTTTTTCTAGTATTTCCATTACTTTATCTCTTACATTTCCTTGAATGATTATTTCACCATTCTTGGCGCTTCCACCTACACCGCATTTGGTTTTGAGCATTTTTCCTAGAGATTTTAAATCATCAGTAGTGCCAATAAAATCTTTAATAATTACAGCAACTTTCCCTGCTCTATGTTTGTCAATACAAACTTTAAGATTTTGCTGATTATTTGTTAAGGTTTCCATTTCATCATTTTCATACTCAAATTCAAAATCAGGATTGGTTGAGTACATTACTCCCTTTCTGTTTTTCTTATTTTTCCCCATTTGGTATAAATATTTTTAAAGATTTTGGTATTGATTTTATTTCTAGTGTTGTGCTAACTTCTGTTGGTTCCCCATCCAAATGAATTAGTTTTTCTTGGCTGGTAATTATCATTTTATCAGTTTGAATTATACGAACAAATTTAGATAGATGTATTTTCCCTTTTGCAACAGTAAATAATAATTGAGGGATTTTCCACTTTGGTAACTCTTTTACAATCACAAAGTCAATTAACCCATCATTGGTTTCTGCTTTTGGTGAAATACAAAAGTCATTTCCATATTGACTAGCATTTGCAAAAGCAATCAGATTTGCTGTTACTTTCTTACTCTTTCCGTTATAGTTTAAATGATATTCTTTTGCTTGGTATGTAAATACTTCATTTTTAATTAGCTTCAGATAGTTCAGAAATCCTCTTTCTTTTAAATTGGAAAATAAATGAGCTATATGAGCATCAAAGCCAATACCAGAAACATTAACAAAAGGCAATCCATTTGCCGTGCAACTATCAATTGTTTTAATACTAGCGTTTTTAAGTTGAATAATGGCCTTTTCAACATTGCTACTCATCCCATTATGAAAAGCAAAACCATTGCCTGAACCACAAGGAATTACGCCCAAAGCAGTATTGCTGCCAATGAGTGCCTTTGCACATTCATTTACCGTACCATCACCGCCTACTGCAATTACTGCATCAAACTTTTGTTCCACAGCTTCTTTGCTTAGTGCAGTTGCTTCTCTTGCTTTTTGGGTGCGGACAATATCATAATTATTGAAATGCATAGCAATGTATTGTTCAATGCCTTTTTGCTTTCCTGTTCCTGATATCGGGTTGATGATAAACCTAATCTTCATCTGCTATGTTATTGGTTATCATTCTATAGTTATAGTCTTGTTTTATAGCTTTTAGCAATAAAATATCTTTTTCTTTTACTGCTGTTTTTTTAGTAAAGTTCCAGTCCTGAAAAGCAGTGTATTCCTCACTTTTGTTGGTTAAAATTCCGTTTGGGGTAATCAATCTGTATTGATTGTATAGTTTGCTGATAGCCCATTGTTCGCTACCAAGCATTGATTTGCCAAATGCTAAATAAGGCTTGTTGTAGCCAATAATCTCTAGAATAGTAGGCATAATATCTATTTGTTGCACAATATTATTATTTATTCCTTGTAGGCTGCTATCACCTTTAAATATAATTAAAGGAATGGAGTATCTGCCTATTTTATTTTTGTACTTTCTGAAGAAATTAACACCTGAGGTATGATCGGCTGTAATGACAAAAATAGTATTTTTGAACCATTCTTGTTTTTGTGCTTCATCAAAAAAAGTACGCATAGCATAATCAGTGTATTTTATGGTCTCCCTTATTCCTACATCTTTATTATCTTCTTGCACATAATGATTAGGCAATCTGTAAGGAGGGTGAGAAGATAGAGAGAAGAAGGTGCTGAAAAAAGGTTGTTGTTCTGTATTCAATTTAGCATTGAAAAAACGAAAAAATGGTGCATCATAAATTCCCCAACTACCATCAAAATCAGCATCATTATTGTATTCTTCCATGCCATAATAGCGGTTGAATCCCGCTTTTCTGCTGTAACTATAGAAGCCCATAGTACCCCTTAATCCTCCATGAAAAAAAGAAGTACTGTATTGCTCATTATTCAATAGTGTTGCTAAACTTTCAAATTTATTTTGTGCGTATGTAGAGGTAATAAAAGGATTATTCATCAATGTAGGAATGGAAGCAGTAATAGCAGGTAGTGCTTCTATTGATTTTAACCCATTGGCAAAAGCACGATCAAAGACCAAACTAAATTGCATTAAACTATCTAAAAAAGGAGTGTAGCCTTCACCTTGATTGTATCCACCAACAAACTCTTTAGAATAACTCTCCATAATGAGGATAATGATGTTGTATTTTTCTGTTATTGCTTGCTTATTGTGGTGTATAGGGGAGTATGTGTTCTTAAGTTCTTGCTCGTTAAGATAATTATGTACAATTAATTGTTGCTTGTCGTACGAATGCAATATACAAAAAGGAGTATTGAGTATCAAACTACTGTTTTCTGAACCAAATAATTCCCCAGCATTTATAGCATTTATGGGTTTGAGTTGTGTGCCCCCTCTTGCACCTAGTATAACAAAACTACTTCCCAATACGAACATCAGTAGGGATAAAAGTATCGGGATTAATTTAGCAGTTATCCTAAAATTAGGTAACTTTTTTATTTTGAGCAATAGCCAGACCTGAATCAGTGTAAGCAATGTAATTGGCCAATAATCAAGAATATATTGTGGAATGATATTTTGCGCATCTTTTCCTAGTTGTAGCAAATCAAAAAAGTCAGTTGTGCTTCTTTTTTGGGTAAATTTAAAATATTCAATATCTACATTGTTGAGCATTATAAATGGAATATTTAATCCATAAAATATAATATTGGCACACCTTTTGTAATGTTTGTTTGTTCTGAAATTATGAGGAATCAGAATAAGTAAGAATAACGGAATATTGATGTATACAAGAGCAGAAATATCAAATCGTAATCCTTCAAGAAAATTCAGTGGATGTACATTATTAAAACTAATCATATTATTCCAATAAAAGAATAATCTACTGCTAGAATAAATAATCAATAAATAGAAGATTCTTTTAAAATAAGTGCTTAAATAAACTGCTGATTTCATCTAACTACACCCACAATTTTTATCTCCACAATTAGGGTCCTTTTTTCTGAATTTCTTGTACAGAAAATAAACAGCTGCTCCCAAAATTAACCCTACAAAAAAATCTTGCCAATTCATCATTTAAATTTTTAACAAAGTAAAGAAAATATTAAGTAGTTTTGGCACCAAATTAAAATGAAAGATGCAATTTAATAGAAAATCTTTTTCAGATACTGAATTAATTGAATTGTATAAATCAATAATAAAGCCAAGATTAGTTGAGGAGAAGATGATGATTCTCCTTAGGCAAGGTAAAATTTCTAAATGGTTTTCAGGGATAGGGCAAGAAGCAATTTCAGTTGGAGTAACATCTGCACTGGATTTAGATGAATACATCTTGCCAATGCACAGGAATTTAGGTGTTTTTACTACTAAAAATGTGCCATTAAGCCGTTTGTTTTCTCAATTTCAAGGAAAAGCAAATGGCTTTACTAAAGGTAGAGATCGTTCTTTTCATTTTGGAACAAAAGAACATCATATTGTAGGAATGATTTCTCATTTAGGACCTCAGCTAGGAGTTGCTGATGGAATTGCATTAGCTAATAAATTAAAAGATAATAAGAAAACTACAGCTGTTTTTACTGGTGATGGGGGTGCTAGTGAAGGTGATTTTCATGAAGCGTTAAATGTTGCGGCTGTATGGGATTTACCAGTAATTTTTGTTATTGAAAATAATGGCTATGGTCTTTCAACACCAAGTTCTGAGCAATTTAGATGTAAGCAGTTTGCTGATAAAGGAATTGGTTATGGGATGGATGCTTATACGATTGATGGAAATAATATCTTGGAAGTTTATTCAGCTGTTAAGGATTTGAAAAAACAAATTGCTGAAACTCCAAAACCTATTATTTTGGAATGTATGAGTTTTAGGATGAGAGGGCATGAAGAGGCTTCAGGAACAAAATATGTACCAAAAGAGTTGATGGATTTGTGGGCTAAAAAAGATCCTGTTGAGAATTATGAAAACTTTTTGATACAAGAAAAATTAATTTCTCAAGAAGAAATTGATGTGCTAAAAAAAGAAATAAAAGCTGAAATAAATGCAGCTTGGGCTACTGCTGATAATGAACCTAGAATTGCATCAACTCCTGAAAAAGAAATTGCTGATATTTATAAAGATTTTAACCCTGAAATTATCAGTCCTTCAAAAAATAAAACTGAAAAAAGATTGATTGATGCCGTTTCTGATGGTTTAAGGCAGTCAATGCAAAAGCATGATAATCTGATTGTCATGGGGCAAGATATTGCTGATTATGGGGGTGTTTTTAAAATTACAGATGGGTTTATGAATGAGTTTGGAAAAGAACGAGTTCGTAATACTCCAATTTGTGAATCTGCAATTGTTAGTGCTGCACTTGGCTTGTCAATTAATGGATATAAGGCAGTAATGGAAATGCAATTTGCTGATTTTGTAACTTCAGGTTTTAATCCGATTATTAATAACTTGGCTAAAACCCATTACAGGTGGGGGGAGAATGCTGATGTAGTTGTCCGAATGCCAACTGGTGCCGGAGTTGGTGCTGGTCCATTTCACTCTCAATCCAATGAAGCTTGGTTTACGCATACTCCAGGTTTAAAAGTAGTTTATCCAGCATTTCCTGAGGATGCAAAAGGCTTATTAAATGCATCAATAAACGATCCAAATCCTGTAATGTATTTTGAGCATAAGGCACTCTACAGAAGTTTAAGCGGGAATGTTTGTGAGGATTATTTTACTACTGAAATAGGTAGGGCTAACCTTTTAAAAGACGGGAGTGATGTAAGTATTATTTCTTATGGAATGGGTGTGCATTGGGCTTTGGAGGTGCTTAAAAATAATCCTGATATTTCTGCTGATTTAGTTGATTTAAGAACGCTTGTT
This sequence comes from Flavobacteriales bacterium, assembly GCA_014381465.1. Lineage (GTDB taxonomy): Bacteria > Bacteroidota > Bacteroidia > Flavobacteriales > BACL11 > DUAL01. The sequence goes on from JACNLP010000042.1 coordinate 47,609, forward strand.
CCTTTAGATAAAGAAATGGTTTTAAATTCTGTAAAAAAGACTGGAAAAGCAATTATATTGCATGAGGATTGTATGATTGGAGGATTTGGTGCAGATTTAGCTTCAATAATTTCTGATGAATGTTTTGAGTATTTAGATGCTCCTGTAAGGCGCTCAGCATCAATGGATACGCCAGTTCCTTTTGCTTCAGATTTGGAAGATTCCTTCTTAGCGAAATCCCGTTTTGAATCACAATTAAAAGAGCTTTTAGCGTACTAATTCCTTCAGCTTGTTTATTTCAAGAGTGTTAGTTGGTAAAGATAACGAATTCTCAATTATTTCTTTCTCGTAATCCATTAGTCGCCAGCTTAGCGATATTGTTTGATTCTTTTCTGCAGGAAGTGTAATGGTAATCACATCCAAAGGAGAATTCAGCCAATCTTTTGAATAATTAATAAGCTTATCTCTCTCTAAATCTCTCATATTCCCCCAAGAACGATTAAAATCCAAAAAAGGGCTAATCAGAGAATGTAAGAAACTTTTTGATTCTTGCCGATTAATAACGGTAGTTCGCTCACCAGAACGAATTTGAAGCAAAATAATCCCACTAGTATTTTCCTTAATCCAATCCTTAAAGGTATGAATAAATTTAATACTCAAATCTGTTCCTAAATTATCTTTTAGTCCTGCATCCATTACCTCAAGCATTGGATTGCTTGGTAAATACACAACTGGAGAAATGTAAGGAAAAGTAGCATTCATTCTAAGTGCAGATATAAATTTTAGATTCTCTGCATCTTGATTTTTAAAAAGTCGTGAAAATTCAATTCCATCATAATATTTACTATTAGTTTTGTGCGACATATATGCAATTGGCTGTGATGAAATATTTAGCATATGCCCATCATTTATAATTGTAGGCGAGATTATCATCATTGGAATTTTAGAGTTTTTTTCAGGAGTAGAGTAATCACTTATTTTTTTATTCAGCACAGAATCTGTATTTTGTTGTAAAATATATTCAAAAGCAAAACCTCTATCTTTAGTGTGAGTGTACTTTCCATCATTGAATTTTTGTAATCGCATTAGTACATCATTTACCGTAATGGTAAACGAAATCGGATTTAGCATATCTTTCGAGATATTCTGATAGTGAATTCTACTTATTGTATCGCCTAAAAGTAAAAGCTCCCTATAATAAGCTGCACCAATCATCCCTCCAGATGAGCCAGTGATTAATTGGGTTTTTTTGAAGAAATTACCGTTTGTTTCTTGATTTAAAAAATTTAAAGTATGAAAGGTAAGATAAGAAGCACGCATTCCCCCTCCACTACAATTTATAAAAATCATTTTTGGTTTTCCTTCCTTTTTAGTTGTATTCTTTTCTTTCCATTTTTCTAGAATTTCTAAAGTGTTTTGTATATCATTTTTTATATTTTTCTCAGAAGAAATTTCTTGTAGTTTTTTAGTATTGTAAATTGCTTTTTCTGTGTTATAATTTAATCCGTAGGCATGATTTCTACTATTTAGTGGCTTAAAAGTAGTAAGAAAATTGATAAAAAAAGTTAAAATCATAAACGCTACAATTGACCATCCTCTAAACCAAGAATGAATTGCACTAACAATCATAAGTATCATAGAAAATAAAAGCATAATACTTGCAGCTGCAGGAATCATAAAAAAATCAGTATCTCTAAAAATTCCCAAAATAAGAATAATTGTAAAAATCCCTATTAAGTAAAATGCGGCATTGTGATGATGATGGTTTAAGACATCCATTATTGTTTCCAAACTGTAGTGAGATGATTTCCTGGCAAGTTTTATTTTGAAAGGATGATATAAATAACTTCTTACTTCTGTTTGTCTTGGATGAATTCCTTTTTCTATTTTTTTATAAGAAATAGATGGGGAAAAAAGTTTTCTTAACGGATTTTTGATTTTGTCTTTCGGAATTCCTAAAAACTTTTTAAAACTTTTATTGGTTCGATTAAAATAAAGTGCTGAGAAAACGATAAAAATACTATTTCCTAAAAGAAATGCTAAGAAATACAGAAATGTTGTGCCTATTGAAAAATGAGTATGATAATTGGCGCAAAATAGAAACAGTTTTATGCCAAAAACACTTAAAAAGATAACAGGAATAGTGCTGTTATTTACACAAAACTTAAAAAAAGCAGAGGATAGAGTTGCGATAAAGCGAAATCGATAACCCATAATTATATAGCTAGCAATATGAAATGCCATAATAAAAACTCCAACAGAAAGTCCCAATATAAAAAAGGATAAAAAACTAACTTTACCCATGTATTCAGGTGCTAAGAATAAATAAGGAATGCCATATTTCACGCCTAAATACTCAGTTGTAAAGCCAAAAAGAACCGTCCAAAATATAATAAAAAGATAATTTCTTTTGATGTGATACAAAAGAAGTTGAGCTGGAAAAAAATAAAATAACCTTTTCATAAATCTCTACCTTAGAGTGTCCTCAAATTTATACGAAAAAAACATAAAAAAGCTACTTATCTGATAAAGATTTTTATCTAAGAGTAAATATTACGATATTTGCAAACTTAATTAATACAAGAAGAATGAGAATAACAATAGTGGGCACAGGATATGTTGGCTTAGTTACAGGAGCTTGTTTTGCCGAAATGGGTAATAAAGTAATTTGTGTAGATAAGGATTTAAGTAAGATTGAGGGGTTAAAAAATGGTGAGATTCCTATCTATGAACCTGGATTAAAACCAATGGTTATAGAGAGTTATAAAAAAGGTGCACTCTCTTTTACTAACTCACTTTTTGATGCTTTATCAGAATCTGAAATTGTATTTATAGCAGTAGGCACTCCACAAGATGAAGATGGAAGTGCGGATTTATCACATGTAATAAATGTAGCAAACGAGATTGGAGAGAAAATGAAACAATCTATTATTGTGGTTGATAAATCTACTGTGCCAGTTGGTACTGCAGATAAAGTAAGAGCAACTATTCAGAATGCTTTAGATTCTAGAGGTGAAAAAATAGATTTTGATGTAGTTTCCAATCCTGAGTTTTTGAAAGAAGGTACTGCAATAAAGGATTTTATGCAGCCAGATAGGGTAGTAATTGGCTCTGAAAACCAGAATAGTATAAATGTTCTTAAAGAACTTTATAGACCTTTTACAATCAATAGGGAGAGATTTATAAATATGGATATAAAAAGTGCCGAAATGACCAAATATGCAGCTAATGCTTTTTTGGCAACAAAAATCAGTTTTATGAATGAAATGTCTAATATTTGCGAAAGAGTAGGTGCAGATGTAAATATGGTAAGAATGGGGATAGGGTCTGATAACAGAATTGGGTATAAATTTATTTATCCTGGATGTGGTTATGGAGGAAGCTGCTTTCCAAAAGATGTAAAAGCATTAGAGAAAACGGCAGAAGATTTTGGTTATACTGCTAATATTTTGAAAGCAGTAGAAAAAGTAAATGCTAATCAGAAAAGAGTATTACTAAAAAAAATAAAGAATAAGTTTGGAGAAAATTTGACTGGAAAATGTTTTGCTATTTGGGGCTTAAGTTTTAAACCAGGAACGGATGATATGAGAGAAGCTGCTTCAATTGTAATAATTAATGGGCTTATTGAGAAAGGGGCAACTATAAAAGCCTATGATCCAAAAGCCATGAAAGAGGCAAAAGAATATTATTTTAAAAATCAAAGCAATATATCGTATTGTGAAGATAAATATGATGCTTTAGCCCAGGCAGATGCCCTTGTACTTATTACAGAATGGAAAGAGTTTAGAAGTCCTGATTTTAGTAGAATAAGCTCTCTTTTAAATCAATGTATTATCTTTGACGGAAGAAATCAGTACGATAAACAAATGTTAAAAAAATATGGATATGAATATTATCAGATTGGAGTTAAGTAAAATTATAAAATATATAGGTGCTTTTTACCTTGTTTGTATTTTTTCTTCTTGTATTACTAACAAGGAATTAGAGTATTTTCGTACCCAAAGAGATGATGAATTGGTGGATTATAAGCAATACGATTATCGTTTGCAAATTAATGATTTACTATCTATTCAAATTAGTAGTGTGTCGGAAGATAAGTATGATTTTTTTAATAAAGAACAAACTGCAAATTCTCAGTTAATGGTTTACAATCCATACCTTTACGGTTACTTAATAGAAAAAGATAGTACGCTAGAACTCCCTATGATAGGAGAAGTTAATGCGGTAGGAAAAACTTTGCAGGAGCTTGAAGATCTTATTCAAAATAGTGCAATTGTCTATTTTAAAGCTCCTGTTGTAAAAGTAAATATTCTAAATTTTGAATTAGATATTTTAGGAGAGGTGAAAAGTCCTAATAGATATAGAATTATTAATCCAAAGATAAATATTTTAGATGCCATTGCTACTGCTGGAGATATTACAGAAATTGGCAATAGAAAAAAAGTAAAAGTTATTCGACTAACGGATAAGGATCCAAGAGTCTTTTATTTAGATTTAAGAGATAAGAATCTAGCATCAAATTCTGATTTCTTTCTCCAACCAAACGATATTGTGTATGTTCCACCCACTAACAAACGATTTTATGCTTTCAAGAACCTACCCTCTGTAATGTCGTTAGGGATTTCAGCATTTACTTTATATTTATTAATAAATAAGGATTAATTTTATATGTCAAAAAGAAAACAAGTAGATGAGATAATTGATGTTCGGTTTTTTGTATTTAAACTAATAAATAATTGGTTTTATTTTTTGATTAGTATATTATTTGCTATTGCTATCGCTTTTGGTGTAAATAGGTACTCTAAAGAAATATTTTTAGCAGAAACTACCCTGCTGATACAAGAAAAAACAAGCATGGCATCTACGGCTGCCGAGATGCTTTATGATAGTGGTTTACAGCAAAGCAAAATGGGATTGAAAAATGAGGAGATTATCTTAAAATCCTCTCCATTAATTTATGAAACAGTAAAAAATCTTGGTTTTGATGTGTCGTATTTTTTAATTGGAAAGATTAAAACTTCCGAAACCTTTGAGGATTTGCCTTTTAAGGTTGTAAACAAGAATCAATCTTCAATTTTACATGGAGAAAAGTTTACAGTAAGCGTGATAGATAAAAACTCATTTAAAATTTATGATGGAAAAAATGTAAAGGAAGGAACTTATTTATTTGGAGAGGACATTTCAATAAAAAAACATACAATAAAGATTATTTCACAAGTTGAAAATATAAAAGAAGGTTTACCAAACTATGTTGTTAGATTTTTAGGATTGAAAAGTGTAGTTTCTCAATATCAAAACAAGTTGATTATCAGCCAGCCAGAAAGAGAATCCACTATTCTTACATTATCAGTTTTTGATGCCAATCAGTATAAAGGGATTGCTTTTTTAAATAAACTTACTGAAAACTATATCAAAAAAGAAATAGATGAGAAGAACACTGTTTCAAGAAATACTATTGATTTTATTAATAATAAACTTACCGATATGAAGGATTCTTTATCGTTAATAGAATTATCCATCCAAGAATATAAAAATAAACATGAAATAACAGATATTAGCTTAAAAGCACAAAGTTTTTATGATAAACTTGCAGAACTGGGAAATGAGCAAACAAAATATAAGTTAAAAGAACAATACTATAAATATTTAATTAGAACTATTAACGAAAAGCAAAACCTTGAGAAAATAATAAGTCCATCTATTTATGGAATTACTGATGCTTCATTAAATGAGCTTATCAATCAGTTAGTGTCTTTCCAAATTCAAAAAGAGGTGATAAAAGAAGAAGGTCAAGTAAAAAACCCTGCCGTTTCCAGGTTTACAAGCAATATCAATCAACTTATTCTAAAAATTAAAGAGTCAGTTGATAATAATTTAGAAGCAAATAAATATTTGATAGAAGATGTAAATAAAAGAATTGCACTTATAGAAGCTTCTTTAAGTAATCTGCCTCAGGAAGAAAGAGAATTAATGAGTATCCAACGCCTACATGATATTAGCGAGAAAATGTATATGTTTTTATTGCAAAAAAGAGCAGAAGCAGGAATTTCAGAATCTTCCAATATTGCAGATAGTAGAGTAATTGAACCTGCAACTTTCAGAAATAGACCTCCTGTTTCTCCTAAAAAATCAAGAAACTACTTAATTGCTCTAATATCTGGTTTTCTACTTCCTTTAGTTATAATGTTTTTGATTGATTTATTTAATGATACAGTTGTATCTCGATTAGATTTAGAGAGAGTAACTGCTATTCCATTACTTGGAATAATTGGTAGGAATTATAGTGAAAACTCACTCATAAATAAACAAAACCCTAAATCAACTGTTACTGAGGGGTTTAGAGCTTTGCGTTCAAATATAGGTTTTTTAGATATAAAAAATGAGAAAAAAGTGTATTTAATAACTTCTTCTGTTGGTGGTGAAGGAAAAACATTTATAGCCTCTAATCTAGCTATTATTTTTGCTAATTCTGGCAAGAAAACTTTATTATTAGGTGCTGATTTAAGAAAACCTAAGATTTTTACAGATTTTTATAGTCCTAATGAAATAGGGGTAGTAAACTATCTAAAGGATGAAAAGCAAATTTCGGATATAATTATTAATACCGATATTGATAATTTAGATATAATAACTTCAGGTCCTATCCCTTCAAATCCTGCAGAATTGTTAGTGAAAGAATCATTTGAGATATTGTTAAATGAGTTGAAAAAAATATATGATATAATAATTCTGGATTCTCCACCACTTGGATTGGTTGCTGATGCACTACTTCTTTCAAATCATGCTGATTTAACTTTATTTGTTGTACGGCAAAACTTTACAAAAAAAGGATTACTACCTTACATTGATGAGCTAAGTAGAAAAGATAGAGTGAAAAATGTGCAATTAGTATTTAATGATGTAAAAGCAGGAAGTGGAGTATATGGGTATAGTAATTATTCTTACGGTTATGGATACGGCTATGGCTATGGCTATGGATATGGTTATGGAGGAAATACTTCTGAAGATTATTTAGAGCAAGAATCATCTTCTTAATCAATAAGCATTTAAAACAAAAAATAAACCCCAAAAACAAAAATAATGATAACAAATTACCAAAACCCAAATGTTGCTGCTGAAATATGTGGAAATCATATGGGAAGTTTAGAAATTGCAAAGCAAATGATTAAAGTTGCTGCTGAGGGAGGAATTACTGTAGCAAAGTTTCAAAAAAGAAACAATAAAGAGTTTCTGACAGAAGAACAATACAATGCTCCTCACCCAAATAAAATGCATTCATTTGGTGAGCCCTATGGAGAACATAGAGAATTTATAGAGTTCAGTATTCAAGAACATGGCGAATTAAAGGAATATGCTGAGAGCTTAGGGATTATGTATTCCTCATCAACTTTTGATGTTACTTCTGCAAAAGAAATAATAACATTAAATCCTGAATACATTAAGGTGCCTTCAGCTTGTAATAATCATTTTGCAATGCTAAGAATATTAAGAGATGAGTATAGTGGAGGCGTGCATATATCATTTGGAATGACCACAAAACAGCAAGAAGAGGAAATTGTACAGTTTTTTGAAAAAACAAATCAAGCCAAAAGATTAGTGATTTATGCCTGTACATCTGGCTACCCTGTTCCTTTTAAGGATGTTTGTCTTTTAGAGATTGTTAGGTTAAGAGAAACTTTTAGTAATAGAGTAGATAAGATTGGTTTTTCAGGTCATCATCATGGTATTGCAGTAGATGTTGCAGCATATACTTTAGGGGCAGAATGGTTCGAAAGACATTTTACATTAGATAGAACTTGGAAGGGAACTGATCAAGTTTTTTCTTTAGAACCAACTGGAATGAGAAAGTTAGCTAGAGACTTAAGAGCTACTCAAACGGCATTAACCTTCAAAAAAGAGGATATTTTGGATATTGAGAAACCAAAAGGAGGTTATGAAAAATACAAATCAGAATGAGTGTAATAGCGTTTATTCCTCTAAGAGGGGGTAGTAAATCTATCCCTGGAAAAAATATAAAGGTATTTTGTGGTAAACCATTAATCTATTGGAACTTAATAGCCCTTGAGAACACAAGTATGGTAGATCAAGTAGTGGTAGCAACTGATTGTGTTAACATTCGTAAAACGGTAGAATCTTTTAGGTTTTCTAAAGTAAAAGTATACATTAGGAGTGATGAAAATGCACAAGATTACTCCACTTCCGAATCTATAATGTTAGAGTACATTCATCATGCAGCCTTATCTCCCTCAGATATTTTTATGCTTGTACAAGCTACCTCTCCATTTACAAAGGCGAAAGATTTTAATAATGGACTAAAATTAATGAGTAAGCATGATACGGTTTTTTCTTGTGCTAAAATAAAACGCTTTATTTGGGAGAAAAACGGAACGCCTCTAAATTATAATCATAATGCACGCCCAAGAAGACAAGATTTTGAGGGTACTTTTATGGAAAATGGGGCTTTTTGTATTAGCTCTGTTGCCGATATTATTAAGCATAATAACAGGATCTCAGGAAATATTGGTATTTGCGAAATGCCAGAATATACTTTTGTTGAAATTGATGAAGTAGAAGATTGGATTATGGCAGAGCAATTGTTTTTAAAAAATAATATCAAAGAAAATGCAAATGATTTTAGTAAAATAAAAATTTTCTTGTCTGATGTAGATGGAGTTTTAACTGATGCAGGAATGTACTATTCTGAAAATGGAGATGAATTAAAAAAGTTTTGTACTTATGATGGAATGGGGTTTAATCTTTTGCAGAAATCAGATGTAAAAGTTGGCATTCTTACCACTGAAGATAGAGAATTGAACAGAAAACGAGCAAATAAGCTAAATTTAGATTTTGATTTTCATGGAGCAAAAGATAAACTTCAAATTGTAAAGGACTTGTGCAAAAAGGAAAATGTAACTATAAATGAAGTTGCTTATGTTGGAGATGATGTGAATTGTTTTAGTTTGCTTTCAAATGTTGGGATTGCTGCTTGCCCAAATAATGCAGTAAGTAAAATAAAAGCTATTCCCAATATAATTCAATTACAAAAAGCAGGAGGTGAGGGAGCTGTACGGGAATTTGCTGAAATGATTTTAAAAATATGAAATGGTGGAGAAATATTAAGGATGTAATTCTTTCTTTTTATTATCCCTCAGGGCAATTTTTTTTAGTTTCTTATCCAAACTCAGGGCGTACTTGGCTTATGCACATGGTAAAAAAAATCCTAAAAGAAGTTGGTAAAGAAGATTTATATATTGAAGATACGCATGATTGTAGCGAGATTATTATAGAAGATGGAACTCGGCAAGACCCACACTTAATTTTTAAATTTACAGATCGATTTCGCTATTCAAGGGCAAGAGTTATTTTTTTAGCTAGAGACCCTAGAGACATTGTGGTATCCAACTTTCATCAAGTTACAAAACGAGCAAAAAACCCTTTTAAATTTGCTTCCAAATCAGAATTTATTCAGCATAATGTTTATGGTTTTAACCGCATTATTCATTTCTTTAATTTATGGTTTGCTAATAAAAACAAACCAAAAAAGTTCTTACTTATTAAATATGAAAATTTACTAGATGGAACTAGAGACCTTAAACAAATGATAGAATTTCTGGATATTGAAATCTCAGATGAAATTATTGAAAGAATTTATAATGAAAGTTCTGCAGAGAAAATGAGGAAAAAAGAACTGAAAAACCAATTAGAAGGATTTAGTAATTTTGGAAAAGATGCAAATCAATTAAAGGTTAGAAAGGCAAAAAAAGGTTCATATCTTACTGAGCTTTTAGCTGAAGATATTGCGTTTTGTAACAATCAGATGAAAAAATTAGAAAGGTATTTTGGCTATCAAATATGAAAAAACTGTATTATTTTATAAACTCATTTTTCTTTTTTGTTAGGAATGTATTTATCAAAAATACATATCAAATTATATTTTATGCTCCTAGTCATTTTAATAGAACAGAAGGTGCAGAAAATCCTTTTTTTAATGGGCTATTAGAAATTTGTAATGACTGTAATATTAGTTATTTGTACTTTGAAGAACCAGATATTTACACTAATCAAAAAAGATCAAGTTCAGCAATTCCTTTTGATTTTATTTATTATTTAATTATTTTCTTACGCAAGTTTATGGGCTCTGAGATGTCATTTGTTGAGAAAGATAAAAAGATAGGTAGATTTCTAAAAAAAATATTTTTTAGGAAATTAAGTTTTGAAAATTATATTACAATTTCTCAAAGTATGCTCAGTTTTTTTAATGGAGTTGATTCAAATGCAAAATTATTTGATTTACAACATGGAACAATTCATGCAGATAAGGAAAATTATCTTGTAGATGGAAAAGTTGCCGAAAATTTAAAAGAGAATAATTCGCACCTTTTATTAAGTGGAAATGCTTACAAAGAGCTACTAACGAAAAACGAAAATGGTAATTATTTTCAAAATCATATAGAAGTAATAGGCACATCAACATTTGCTGAAGTTAAAGAAAAATCAGTTAAAATAAATAAAAATGTTTTGGTTTCATTACAATTTACTCATGACCATTCTGATATAGAAAATCAGCAAATTGCAGATAGTTTAGAGCAACTAATAAAAAAGGAAGATACCTTTCATTTTTATTTAAGAAATCACCCCAGATTTAATAATGAAATTGATTTAAATAGATTTCTATCTCTACCAAATGTTTCGTTAATTTCAGGGAAATTGCAAGAGAATTTTTCTAAATGTTCGCTCCACCTCACTTCATATTCAACCACAGCTTTTGAAGCTGCACTGCAAGGAATCCCATCTTGTTTCTTACCCATAAAATCCAAGAAGTTTGATATTTTTAATTCACAATACAGTTATCCTTTTTATAATTTATCACTAACAGAGTTACATACTAATTATCCGGATTTTTATAATCAGGTAAAAAGCTGGGCAAACAATTTTTATCAACCACTAAATGAAAATAATTTTTTAGCATCTTTACAAAATGCAAAACAAGAAGACTAAAATATTTCTAGGAGCTTACCTGAATTATACCAATGCTCAGAATTTGAATTGTTTGGCGCTTGCAAAAAATTTGAATAAAGAAAAATTTGAAGTGTATGCTCTTACATGTCATTTTGGCGATAAAATAGAAATTGATGTAAACTTATTTAATTGTTTTAAACCATTTATAATATCTCGAATTTTTGGTCTTATCTGGGGAATTTTTAAATGTGATGTTGCCTATTTACCTAATCATTATATTCCTAATTGGGTTTTGCGGTTGGCTAAAGTTTTAGGCAAAAAAACTTTTACCACTATAGAAGCAAATATGTGCGATAGATCTAAGAGAAATATCTTAGATTATCTGGGTGGTGAGCAGAGTTTTAAAAAACATTTTAATTTAATTCCTAATATATTTGGAATTACTAAGGATATTATTTCAAAAGCTAATTGTGGTGTACAATTAGAAAAAAAACCACTTTATCTTGGTGTTGATTGCACTAATTTCACCCCAAAAGTAAAACAAAAATTAAATAATATAGTATATGTTGGTCGTTTAGTAAAAAGTAAAGATGTTATAGAAATTTTGTCTTTGGCGGATATTTTTTCTAATATAAACTTTCATCTTGTTGGACAGGGTAATTTAAGAACTGAACTATTAAAAAAGGCCACTACTAATGTGAAGTTTTATGGCTTACTTAATCATAATGAATTAAATGATTTATTCTTAGAAATGGATTTACATTTTCTTCCTTCAAAATCAGAAGGGTTTCCTAAGGTTATTTTGGAAACTGCAGCAGCAGGAATTCCTTCAATAGTTTATGCTGATTATGGTGCAAAAGAGTGGATTTCTCATTCGAATAATGGATTTGTAATAAATGAGTTTGAGCAAATAGTTGAGATAGTAAAAGAGTTGCAAAAAAACAAGAATTTACTTAAAGAAAACTCAAAAGCTGCCATACTATTATCTGAAAAATTTGATTGGAGAATAATGATAAAAGATTGGGAAAATCAAATCTTGAATCTGAAATAATAAATGAGCGAACAAAAAAACACATATCTTGTTATTACACCATTTTTTCCTTCTTACGAAAATCATAATGGGAGTTATGTTTTTGACCAGATAAAAGAAATAAAAAAACAAACTAGTTTTAATATAGAGATTATAAAAGTAGTTTCATTATTTTCCTCTGAAAAAGATTATGAATTTCAAGGGTTTCAAGTTAAGATATTTAAAACTTTTGATTTTCCTTTTTTTATTTTTCCGGGGGCTTTTAGTTTTATTAATAAAAAAAGAATTGTATCTTTTTTAAAATTTAAAACCATTAAAAATATTGCGTTTGTTCATGCACATGTTACTTATCCTTGTGCCTATTTAGCAAATTCAATTAGTTCAAAGTTAAAAATTAAAACTTTTATTCAACATCATGGCTTAGATGTACTTCAATTATTAAATGGAAGAAATTATTTTTTAAGAAAAATATGGAAGAAATATTTTATTAGAAAGAGTATTTCTCAATTAAATAATATTGATGTAAATATTGGTGTTTCTAATAAAGTGCTTAATGAGTTACAACAGTTTGATAGTTACAACCCTATATCAGAATATGTACTTTATAATGGAGTGGATATTTCAAAATTTTTTCCTAAAAAAAGGCAAGAAAGCAATAGTTTTAAAATTGGCTGTGTTGCAAATTTTTGGAAAATAAAAGATCATATTTTATTAATAAAAGCAGTAGAAATCTTAGCAGCAGAGGGTTTAGATATTAAGCTAAGATTGATAGGAACAGGACCTACCTTCTCTAAGTGCTTTAATTATGTGAAAAATAATAATTTACAGCAGAGTATTACTTTTGAAAAGGAAAGAAGCCATGAAGGATTAAATGATTTTTACAATGAGATTGATTTGTTTGTTTTACCATCTTATTATGAAGCTTTGGGCTGTGTTTATTTAGAATCTTGGGCTACTAATACCCCTTTTATTGCTGTGCAAGGGCAAGGGATTGCAGAATTAGCCCCTGATAAAAAGAATATGCTTTTTGAAAAGAAAAACCTCAATTCATTGATAGAAAAAATTAAGTATTTTACAAAAAACAAGATTCAAATTAAGTTTGATGAGAATTTGAAAATAGAAAATACTATTAGTGATTTTCTAAAATTAGAACAGTTTAAAAGTAATGATTAGAAATGTGATAAATAAAATAAAGGAAAGGAGATTTGCAAAATCACAAGCATTTTTACTTGATCAAGAGGGTAGTTTGCTTAACGCTTTTTATAAATCAAAAACTATTTTTATTCATATTCCTAAAACGGCAGGAACTTCATTAGTAAAAGCAGTTTTTGGTAATGTTAAAGGTGGAGGGCATAGAAAATGTTCTTTTTACAAATATATTTTAGCCGAAAATTTTGATGAGTATTTTAAATTTTGCTTTGTTAGAAACCCTTATAATAGATTATTCTCATCTTATAAATTTTTAGAAAAAGGTGGAATGAATATTCATGATAAAAGAGCGTTAGAAATATATTTAAGAAAATATAAGGATTTTGAAGATTTTGTACTAAATGGGTTAAATAAAAAAATAATGTTTGAGATTATGCATTTTATTCCTCAAACAGAATTTATTTGTGATAAGAACGGTAAGCTGCTTGTCGATTTTGTAGGTAGATTTGAGAATTTAGAAAAAGATATAGAAATTTTATCAGGTTTATTACAGAAAAAGATAGATTTACCACATCTAAATAAAAACAAAAACAAACAAATACAGGGTGTTTACACCATGAAGATGAAAGAAAAAGTAAAAAAACTGTATGCAAAAGATTTTGAGATTTTAGATTATTCAAAAGAATGTTAAAGCTAATTATAAAACAAACTAATTGGGGGATTGCAGGAGCAGTTTTCGGCTTTTCTATTGGCTTTTTTGTAAAGATATATCTGATTGATATTGTAGGGCTTTCGGCTTGGGGAAAGTATGTTTCTGCTCATACTTTTGCAACAGCTGCTGATGCTTTTCTATCTATAGGAATACCTTTTGTTTTAATTAAGTTTATTCCAAATTATCTAGAATCTAATAAAGAAAAGGCAAATCAGCTTATTAGAAAATGTTTGCGATATGCTACTAAAATATCAATTACTTTTCTTATTTTAATGTATTTTCTAGCTCCTTTTTTTGACAACTATATTTATAAAGAAATAGATAGTTTTTCTTTAATTTTATTATTGGTGTCAATTCACGCTCCAATTTCTATTTTTACAGGGATAATCACTTCTTTATATCGCTCGGTTTTTAAAATAAAAGAAATAATAATTTATAGCACTTTTGTGGCTGTACCAATAAGGGCTTTGCTTACTTTTTTTATTTTCAAATACACAAATAACATTATATATTTTGTAGGAATTGAATTATTTACAACAAGTTTAACAATGTTTTTGTTGTATTATTTCTTCAGTAAAAATGAAATGAATTTCACCTTAATAAAGTCAGAAGAAAAACAGAAAACAGAAGATAATGTAATCCAGTACGGAAAAAATATATATGCAAACTCAGTAGTGGTTTTTTTCGCAACACAATCATTGAGTTTGATATTAAGCATTATGCTTCCACCCAAACAAATAGGTATATATAGTATTTTATTAACTATTACAGGAATATCAATGTTTTTAATCATGAATCTTAATAAAATATTTGCTCCTGCTATTGCTAAACTGTATGAAGAAAATAATATATCTGAGCTTAATGTTCTTTACAAAAAAACAACTTTTATTGTTAACTTACTTACCGTTCCATTCTCCATTCTTATCATTATTTTTGCTAAGGATATTTTAAGTTTGTATGATAAAAGTGGAGAATTAGATAATTATGTAGTGTATTTATATGTGTTAATGGGTGCTAGAATTATTTCTCTATTAGCCGGTAGTTCTGGTACATTTATGATTATGGCTGGCCTAGAGAAAAGAGAACTGCAGATACAAAGTGTAAAGGCAATTCTAATTACTGTTTTGGCTTTGCTTTTTACTAATAAATTCGGATTGTCAGCAATAGTGTCCTTATTTATTTTTTTTATGTTTTTTGTTAATGTGCTACAGCTTATTTTTATTAAAAAACATATAAACATTAGCCCCTTTAGTAATGATTTATATTTACTTATTTTAATATCAATTCCATTAGGGTATTTTGCAATTTCTTACAATTTTGACTTTCGTCTTTATCATTATTTTTTAATTCCCATTTTTGTGTATTTGCTTTATGGAGTTGTGTTTATAAAGCAAATAATAGCTGCTTATAAAGAAAATAAAAATGATTAAGTGGTTATTCAAATATGGTGTTGTTATTTACTTGTTAAATACAATATTATTATCTATCCAATTAACTTTTAGTATTGGGTATAATATTTTTTTGGGGATAATGGGGATATATATTATTCTACTTTTGATAAATCCAAAGCAAGTAAAATTGGTATTGCTAAATAAATCTTTTAATTTTTTATTATTTTTAACTGTTTTAAATTTTTTGTATTGGATTTTATTTGATGATATTACAAATGTCGAATCCTTAAAATATTTATTTGCTAGGGCTATTCAATTTTCTATTATTCCACTATCTATTTATCATAATTTTGAGTATTATAAAGATAAGTTTTTTACCCATCTTATTTATATCGTATTTTTCATAATAGTTGCCGGATTATTTATAAATCCTTATCTTTTTGCTGGAAGATATGGAGGGCTTATTTGGAATCCAAATATGTTAGCTTCATTTACTACAATCGGCTTTGCAATGCTATTTCTAAAAAGTGAAGAAAAAACAAACTTTGAATATTTTTTACTCTTTTTGTTTTTATTGATTTCATTAGCAACAGGGTCTAGAGGTGTTTTAGTAGGGATTTCTTTAGTTTTTGTATTAAGGTATGGTTTCTCAAGTCGAAATGTGATTTATGCTATTTTAAGTATAATCTTATACTTTTTAGTAATTAACTTAAATTTTGATACGAGTTTAAATCGTTTTAGTACTCAAAACTTAATGAATGATAGAACCTTGCAATATTATTATGCGTTTGAGACCTTTTTGCAAAAACCATTCTCTGGATGGGGGCTTGATAAATATGCTTTTATTGATAAAAACTTAGTGCCTCATCATTTAAAAGGATATATTATTTCTGCTCATAATGGATATTTGGCAGTAATTGTTCAGTATGGCTTGATTTTTTCTGCTCTATTCTTTTTTATAGTTTTTAATAAAGCATCCTCAGTATTGTATTATTTTAGGAAACCAAAAGTAGGATATACTGTCATTTACTCTTTTTTGATAATTTATACATTATTAGCTTCAATTTACGAAACGCTTATGACGGGTATAAATGATTTTCACACTATAATGTTTTGGTTTGCTTTGGCTGTTCTTTCTTATTCAAAAATATCATCATCTAATGCAAATTAATGTTATTAAAAATATCAATGACTTTAATGCTATAAAACCCCAATGGGATGATTTATATTCCTCAAGTAATTTTACAGTTTTTCAGTCATTTGAGTTTAATTATTATGCTTGGAAAAATGAACTAAGCACAATAAAAAATACTAAACTAGCTATAGTTGTAGTAAAGAAAAAAGATAAATTAAAATCTATTTTTCCTTTTTATATTGATAATAAAAAACAACTAAGGTTTATTAATGATATTCATTCAGATTTTTGCGATTATATCTCAATTGAAAAAATTGATTTGAATTTGATCTTTAAATATTTGCAGAATGAACTCTCTTTCAATGTGATACAGCTTATAAATTTGAAAGCAAATTCTTTAATGTATTCTAATTTTGAGAAAAACCAACCGCTTATTCTTTCACAGCCATTGGAGAAGTACTCAGTTGTTCATTTAAGCAAAGGAGTATTCCCTGAAAATTATCAAGAATTAAAATCTAAACAAAAAACGGGGTTTAGAAGGGTGCATAAGAAGAACAAAAATAAAACTCACCTTATTTTAAAGGTTGCTCAAGCTCCTTTTCCAAAAGAAGATATAATTCTATTAAAACAAAATATGATTTCTTTAGGATTCAGAAATAAGAATTTCCTTCCAGAAAACCAAATAAATCTTATTGAGAATTTATATAATTCAAAGAAGATAATGATTAGTGTTATAAAAAGTACTAATAAAATAAACGCTATTTCTTTAGTATTAGAAAAAGAAAATGAATATCTGTTTTGGATTGATATGTTTGATGATAGTAAAATGGTGAATATTTTTAATTATATTTCATTAATGCAAAAACTTTCGGCAATGAATCCAGTTGTAATGAATTTAGGGAGAGGCTTATATAATTACAAAACATCTAACTTCAAACCTTCTATCAAGCAGCTGTTTGCTATTTACATTTTCTCTAATAAATTAGAGAAAATAAAATTTCAACTTAGAAATAGAATAATAGCTATTCTAAAACCAATTTACAAGAAAATAAAAGGATGAAAGTATTTGCCTATTTTGTAGAACCAGCTTCTTATAGCATTGATCTGATTAGAAATATACACCAGGAAAAATCCATTTTGTTTTGTTTTATAAAGGGTAAAACTAAAGCCAAATCATCTGAAAATATTGATGCTATATATTTATCAGAACTTTCTAATTTTGCTAAAATTCGATTTGTTTTTAACATTTGGAAATCTAATGATTTAATAATTGTGAATGGCTATAATAATTATGTTTTTATCTTCACTTTCTTATTCAATCTACTTTCTTTTAGAAAAAGGTTCTTAGCTACCGAATCAGATACTAAATTAAGAGTTCCTAGAAATGCTTTTAGAAGATTGTTTAAAAGTATTTATCTGAGTATTATTTTTCAAAATAAAAGCGTTTTAGGCTTTGCAGGAGGAAGCAAAACTCATAAAGATTTATTTCGTCATTATGGCATGGCTGAAAAACGAATTTTCTTAATGCCAATGGTGGTTGATAATCAGAAATATTATCACATTCACAAAAATCCTAATACTGTTACTTTTTTGTTTGTAGGAAGATTACTGAAAACTAAAAATGTAGATGTTTTATGTGAGAAATTTATAAGTAACTTTTCTGATAAAAAGACAAAACTAATTATAGTAGGGGCAGGAGATGGCTTAAGCAAACTAGAGAAAAAGTTTCCTCAAAAAAAGATTGAATTTAAAGGTGAAGTTTTTGGTGATGATTTGATAAAAATATATCAAAACTCATCTGTTTTAGTTTTTCCTTCTACATGGGAGCAATGGGGATTGGTTGTAAATGAGGCATTGGCATCTTCATTGCCTGTAATTGCTCATAAAGAAGTTGGTTCTATACATGATTTGATAATTGGTAAAGAAACAGGATTTGTTATTGAAAATTGGGAAGAGTTAGAAGAAAAAATGTTAGAATTATTTTACAATAAAGAGTTATGTAATCAATTCTCAGAAAATGCAGTAGATTTGATGAAAAATAATTGGAATTATGATTTGTATAACAAATGCTTAAATAAAGCAATTGAAAAAGTAAAATCATGGCAGTAAGCACTCAAATTAAAATAATCCTTATCCGTTTTGCTTCTATGTTTTGTTGTAGTAAAAAAAGTAAAGCAATTTTTTATCATGATATTCATTCTGATCAAAGGTTTACTAATATGTCAACTTCTGTAGAGTTGTTTAAAAAACATATCCAAATTATAAGAGAAAGTGGGCACGAAATTGTTTCCAAAATAAGCAAAGAAACAGGGCAAATCGAGATTTCATTTGATGATGCATATTTAGGTTTGTATTGTAATTTTAATGTGATTAAAGAATTAGATATCCCAATTCAATTATTTGTTGTTTCATCCTTTTTAGAGAAAGATAATCACATTAATAAAACACAACTTTTGGAACTTAATAAATCAGACTTAATTACGATTTCTTCTCATACGAATTCGCATAAAATATTGAGTGAAATTGATGCTGAAACTTGTCGTTTTGAATTGACTGAATCAAAGAAAGGATTGGAAGAATTGCTAGATACTGAAGTAAATTCTCTTTGTTTCCCTGAAGGAAAGTTTAACAATCAAACTATTAAAATAGCTAATGAAGTGGGTTATGAAAAAAAATACTCATCATTACCTGGATTTTATTTTGATGAATTTACACAAGGCGTGAAGAAAAGAAGCTTAGTACAATTTGCTAGAGAAAAAGAGTTTAAGGCAATCTTAAAAGGTGGGGATCATATTTTATCTTTATGGTATAAATTAAAACATTTTAAATGATGAGAATTTGTTTAGTGTCATCTTCATTTTATCCAGCTACCTTTTATGGTGGCCCTATTTCTGCTACTTGGGATTTATCAAAAGAAATAGCTCGTAATAATATTGAAGTTTATGTATCTACAACAAATGCAAATGGCTTTAAGCAGCTTAATGTAAATACCAATAAATTTATCAAGAAAAAAGAAAACCTCCAAGTTAAATATTACAATGAACAAATAATCAATAAATTTTCTATCGCTTTTATCTTTGGAATATGGAGCGATCTCAAAAAAGCAAATATAGTTTATATCCAGTATTTATTTCATTATACTGTTTTATTTTCTTTAGTATTTAGTGCTATTCAAAACAAGAGAATTATTATATGTCCTAGAGGAAGCTTCTCTCAATTTACTTTATCAAATAAATTAGCATTTATCAAATCAATTTGGATTACAATTTTTATTAAACCATTTATCAAGAATACAAAATGGCAAGCATCATCCTATTTAGAAAAAGCGGATATTAAAAGAGAATTTCCTAAAGCAAAAATTACTATTGTTAATGATGGTGTTGATTTTAATGCTTTTCAGGATGCAGTAATTCTACCAAAAACCGATTTAGTAAATAAATATACCAATAAATCATTTGATAAAGTTTCTACTGTTTTTTTCTCTATGGGAAGATTGCATAAAATAAAAGGATTTGATGTGATTATTGATGCCTTTGCTTTATTTCTGAAAGAGCATCCTAATTCAAAGCTCCTTATTGCAGGTGCAGATGATGGTGTACAGTTAGAATTAGAAAACCAAATTAAAAAATTAGATTTATCAGAGTCTGTTTTTTTGATTGGAATGGTAAATCATGAGCAAAAATGCGAATTACTAAGTAGCTGTACTGCATTTGCTTTAGCATCAGAATTTGAAAGCTTTGGAATTGTAATTGCTGAAGCATTAGCTTGTGGATGCCCTGTTATAGCATCTAACAAAACTCCTTGGAAGGAGCTTGAAATAAATAATTGTGGTATTTTAGCAGAAAACCAAAAGAGGGATTTCTATAAAGCATTTATAAGGATAATTGCTAAAAAGTATAATAAAAATCAGATAAAGGAGTATGTGAAAAGTAGATATGATTTGAAAATTATTACTAAAGGGTTTATAAATATTTTTAAATGAAAACAGATTTATCAAAATATAATAATGATTGGTATAAGGCAGGAAACAAAATAAAAAGAGTTCTTTGGTATTTTATAAATATTGCCTTTTTCCAGTGTAAATTAAATCTTTTTAATGGTATTAAAGTTATATTGCTTAGGATGTTTGGAACAAAAATAGGGAAAGGTGTAGTGATAAAACCAGGAGTAAATATTAAATGCCCATGGAGATTAGAAATAGGAGATAATGTGTGGATAGGAGAGGATGTTTGGATTGATAATGTAGACAAAGTAGTTATAGGTAATAATGTGTGTATTTCTCAAGGAGCTTTGTTGCTTTGTGCAAATCATAATTATAAAAAACCAAATTTTGACTTATTACTTGGGAAGATAATTTTAAAAGAGGGCGTTTGGATTGGAGCAAAAGCAATAGTAACCCAAAATGTTACTTGTTATTCGCACGCTATATTATCTGTTGGCTCAGTAGCATCTTCTAATTTACAAGAGTATTCAATTTATAAAGGAATCCCTGCCATAAAAATTAGAGAAAGAAAAATTGATGAATTACAACCCTAAAATATCAATTATTACAGTTTGTTTTAATAGCCAAAACACCTTAAGACAAACTATTGAAAGTGTTAACTCTCAGGATTATAACAATATTGAATACATTATTATTGATGGAGAATCAACCGATAATACATTAAAAATTATTCAAGAGTGTGATGAAATGATTGATTATTTCGTTTCAGAGAAAGATAATGGAATTTATGATGCTATGAATAAAGGAATAAAAGCTGCTACAGGTAATATTATTGGAATTTTAAATTCTGATGATTTTTATAATTCAACTAAAGTAATTAGTGATGTAGTAAGTGCGTTTGTAGAACATCAGTGCGACAGTGTATATGGGGATTTAGTATATGTAAAAGAGAAGAATACTAAAAAAATTGTTCGTTATTGGCAATCAGGTGAATTTACTATCAAAAAGCTAAAACAAGGATGGATGTTGCCTCACCCTACATTTTTTGTAAGAAAATTTATGTACGATAAATTTGGGCTTTATGATGAAAAGCTAAAAAATGCTGCTGATTATGAAATGATACTAAGATTATTATATAAGCATAATATTTCAGTCAGTTATTTACCAAAAACACTTGTTAGAATGAGGCAAGGTGGCCAAAGTAATTTATCTATATCCAACAGGCTAAAAGCAAATAAAGAAGATAGTACAGCTTGGACAAAAAACCAATTAAATAAGCCAATACTAATTAGATTTAAGAAACCATTATTAAAAATTAAGCAGTTTTTTAAAAGACCAACAAATGAACAAAACTGATAATATATATATTGCTGGACACAATGGAATGGTTGGTTCGGCTATTGTTCGTAAGTTGAAATCAGAAGGTTTTTGTAATTTAATTACTAGAAACTCTAATGAGCTAGATTTAAGAAATCAAAATGCAGTTAATCAGTTTTTTAAAAAAGAAAAACCAGATTTTGTTTTTCTAGCGGCAGCAAAAGTAGGAGGGATTCTTGCCAATAATACTTTTAGGGCAGAGTTTTTATATGATAATTTGATGATTGAAGCAAATATTATCAATTCTGCTTATCAAAATAAGGTAGAGAAGTTATTGTTTTTAGGAAGCTCTTGTATTTATCCGAAAATGGCAAAGCAGCCAATGAAAGAGGATGCTCTTTTATCTGGTTTTTTAGAGCAAACTAATGAGCCCTATGCCATTGCTAAAATTGCAGGAATAAAACTTTGTGAAACTTACCATGAGCAATACGGATGTAATTTTATTTCTGCTATGCCGACTAATTTGTACGGTCCAAATGATAATTACGATTTAAAAAACTCACATATTATTCCAGCACTGTTAAGGAAGTTCTTTGAGGCAAAAAAACAAAATTTACAAGAGGTAGAGGTGTGGGGAGATGGCTCTCCTGTTAGAGAGTTTTTACATGTTGATGATTGTGCAGATGCCTGTGTTTTCTTAATGAAAAATTATGATGAAAATCAATTTGTAAATGTTGGAAGTGGAGAGGAAAAAAGTATAAAAGAGGTTGCAGAAATTATCAAGCAAAAGATTGGCTTTCAAGGGGATATTAAGTACAATTCTTTATATCCAAACGGTACTCCTAGGAAATTAATGGATGTTTCGAAAATTCATAAGTTGGGCTGGAAACATCAAATATCTTTTCAAAAGGGGATTGACAAAACAATTGCTATTCTGGAAGAAGAACTTCAAAAATTTCAATAAAATTTGAGAATTCTAATAGTTGATAATTACGATTCTTTTACGCACAATCTTTTTCATTATGTAAAACAGTTTGAAGATGATGTTGATGTAATAAAGAATGATAAAATTTCACTATCAAAAGTTGATAGATACGATAAAATAATTCTCTCTCCAGGCCCTGGGCTGCCTGATGAACATAAAAATTTAAAAGAAATTATCAAGCAATTTTCCTCTGTTAAAAGCATTTTAGGGGTTTGTTTAGGTCATCAGGCAATTGGCGAATATTTTGGAGCAAAACTTATAAATTTAAAGGAGGTAATGCATGGTGTTTCTTCCAAAATTATTTTAACAAAAGACGACTTAATTTTTAAAAATATTCCAGATAATTTTAATGTTGGACATTATCATTCTTGGGTAATTGATGAAAAAACTTTGCCTTGTTGTTTTGATGTTACTTCCAAAAATGAAAATGGAATTATCATGTCCATTGCACATAAAGTATATGATTTGAAAGGGGTGCAATTTCATCCGGAATCTATTTTGACTCAGCATGGGCATTTGATAATAAAAAATTGGCTTAATTCCTAATAATCTATATCAATCCAATCTTTCTTTTTTTCTAATTTTAGATCTTTAAGTACTGATGCTTTTACTCTTATAGTGAGGGTGTAGCTTTTATGAAAACCTATAGGAATCCAATTAAAAAGCATTTCCCAACAATGCAAATCACGATAGACATCTACAGAGGAATAGGTAAGTTCTTTTTCCTTAAAATCATAACCAGAACGGAAACCGATTTTCCACTTTTTTGTGATTTTTATATTTCCAGAAAAATTCAATGATTGAGTAGGTTCTACTTCAGATGATGGGAGATTTCCTTTATTATAAGAGATGGTATAATTCATGTTTAGATTCCAAGGGATTTTATAAAAATCATCTTCCTTTTTTTCTGACTTTTCTTCCTCATCTTTATTTTCCTCTTTGTTAAAGAAACTTTCAGAAACATTTAAACCTAATGAGGCATTTGAGTTTGTAAATCGGGCTAATCTACCATTATTAATCTCAAATTGATTAATTCTTTTACCATTGCTATTTATGATGTAAGGGTCGTAACTGCTTGAAAATGTTACATCTAAAAGTCCTAAAAGTTTTGTTCTTGCATTTAAACCTATAGTAGAAAAGTTGAGCGAATCGGCAAAAATATTATAGCCAGAAGAAATTCCCATACTTTGTAAAATTGTAACTTTTTTTAAAGTTTCAGTAGTATCTTTTTTACTTCTTATTTTCATATCAAAAAGGTTACCTAAACTAAAATTGATATTACCCTGCCTGTTTTGTCCAGGGCTTCCATATATTCCGTTTTGCATTATTGAATAAGTTTGCAAATTGCCCAAAGTATCAGATTGTACACTTTTGTAGTACCCAAACTTCTCTTTGCTAAAATCAGGACGAAATGTTAGGCTTACATTTGGCGTAAGTACATGTCTAAATGCTGCAATTTTTCCTTTTTTGAATTGGGCAATTCCATACAATTTTGTGTTTAATGATGTTGAAATACTGTAATCATGTGCTCTTGTGAATTTATGTAGAGTATCTGTTATAATAGTATTTCCATCCCATCTTTTTTCAATTTGAGATAAATACCATCTTTCTGACAAACTAAATTTTGGAGAGAGAGTAAAATGTTTTAAAACTTTTATAGATGTAGAAATTGGAATAGAATGTTTCATTCCGTTTCTAAATTTTGAAAATGAGTCTTTTGTAAATAACAAGGAATCAGTAGTAGAAATCGTATTTTTAGTATTCAAATTATAACTTATACCAATTTTATCATACCAGTGTTTTTTAGCAGATTTTCCCATGTTTTTAAATGGGAAAATTCTATTCATACTAAAGGTGATTTCAGGTAGCGTAAGATTTACTTTTTTAGTTGTAGTGTTTTGGTTGTGCCGTAAGTTTGTAGATAGATTAAAAGGAGTCCCTTCCCATTTTTTATTTAAACTAACACTTGATTGAAATGTGTTACTTAAATAATCATTTGCATTATAGGAGTTATTTCTATGATAAGTACTGCTTCCTGCATTTACATTTGCCGAGAATAACAAAGAAGGGTTTGCTTTTGGGTCTTGCTTATGACTCCATCTGATAAAAAAATCTTTTTTTATGCTATAATCAGGTAATTCTATTTCACTATTTATTATCCTCCCATAGCTTAAATTAAAATTCCCATTATATTTATATCGTTTTTTGTATCTGAAAAATGATCGAGTTGCCCAACTTCCTTTTGTGTAAATATCCCCTTTTACTGATAAATCCATTTTATTATTTAATACAAAATAATAACCACCATCTTTTAAGAAAAATCCTAGGTTAGCGGATTCTCCATAAGAAGGAATAAGTACACCTGAACTTTGTTTTGTAGTATTTGGAAAAAAGCCGAAAGGCAAAAAAAGTGGAGTAGGAATGTTAAAAAAAGTAAGGTAAGCAGGCCCTGTAATTATTTTTTTTCCAGGAATAACTTTTATTCTATTTGCTCTTATTGCATAATGTGGCTTTTGGGCATTACAAGTTGTATAATCTCCTTTATGAAGATAAAATACATCATCTTCCATCTTTTTAACGATCTTTCCAAGAATATATCCTTCCCCTTCTTTTGTAGAGATTTTCTTTATTCTACACTTTTTACTTTTATAATTATAAGTCATTTCCTCTGCTTTAAAACTTTCATTCCCTTCCTTAAATTCAGGATTGCCAATCATTTTTCCAGAAGTATCTATTCTTCCTCTAGCATAAATTTGATTTAAAGCCCAATCAATTTCTATAAAATCTGCTATTATTTCTGTATTTTCATATTTGATAAAAGCATCTCCATAAAGTAAAACTTTTTGATTTTTAATGTCAAAACGCATAGAGTCAGAAGCGTCATATAAGATGTTATCATTAATGAATGTACTTTTTGTTGTGTCATTTATTTCAAGAGTATCTGAAATAATAATTGAAGAACTTCCCCAAGAGTTATTAGAAAAACATGTTAAAAAGATAAGAGAGAGAAGGAAGTTTCTTCTTTTTAAATACAAATGAATAATGTTATTTTTGTGTGTCAAATACTTTGAATGTTTATTCTGCCAAAACTAAATAAAAAATACAATTATACTTTGCTAAACCTTAAACGCATAATAGGTGTTTTTCTTTTAATTATAACTATAGTTTTTACTGCCAAATCTCAAAATGCAAATAACGGAATAAAAAAGATAGTAATTGACCCAGGACATGGTGGAAAAGACCCTGGTAATTTAGGTACTGGGAGATATAAAATAACCGAGAAACATATTGCATTAGATATTTCTTTACTTTTTGGTAAATATGTAAACGAATCTTTCCCAGAAATTGAAGTGATTTATACTAGAACTACAAATGAGGAATATCCTACCTTAAAAGAGAGAACTGAACTTGCTAATAAAGTGAAAGCAGATTTATTTATCTCTATTCATTGTGATGCTTTTACTAATCCAAATGCTTATGGGGCTGGGGTTTTTGTAATGGGAATGAGTAAATTAAAAGCCAATATGGATATTGCAATGAAAGAAAATGCTGTGATTTATCTGGAGGACGATTACAAACAAAACTATGATGGTTTTGATCCGAATACCCCAGAAAGTTATATCGTTTTTAGCTTAACTCAAAATACTCATTTAGGACAAAGTTTGCAAATAGCAGAAGAGGTGGAAGAACAGTTTTCTAGTAGAGCAAATCGAAAAAGTAGAGGAGTAAAACAAGCTCCTTTTTATGTGATAAGTAGAGCAAATATGCCATCAATTTTAATTGAATGTGGTTTTCTTACCAATCCAAAGGAAGAAGATTATTTAAATTCTAAAGAGGGGAAAGTGTATTTAGCATCTGCTATTTTTAGAGCTTTCAGAAGTTATAAAATGAGTATTGACCAAGCATCCGTGCAAATAGAAAATAAAGAAGCGCCAAAAAACAAAAAAGAAAATAAAAAGGTAGTTGAAAAAAGAGAAGTAAATACAAAACCAAGTCCAAAGATTATTTTTAAAGTGCAAATAGGTACTTATCTTAAAAACATGACAAATACCAAAAAGTTTCTAGAAATAAATACTGAAGAAATAATTATACATGGAACTTATAAATATTTTGTAGGGAACACATCTAGTAAAGTAGAAGCAGATAAGCTAAGAAAAAGTATGGTAGAAAAAGGATTTAAAGGTGCTTTTGTAATAGCTTTTAATGATGGAATTCAAATAAATGTTAAAGAAGCATTAAGTTTGCAGAAACAATAAATAAAATTATGAAAAATTTATCAAAAGAAATTAAGGTTGGGATATTAGCCTTTATCTCGGTAGTAATCCTTGTGTGGGGTATGAATTATTTGAAAGGAAGTAACCTTTTTGAAAATAATCGAACTTTTTATGCTGTTTATAAGGATATTGGAGGATTGCAAGAAGGAAGTAGTGTAATGGTAAATGGTTATCAAGTTGGGATTGTAAAGGAAATAAAACTTTTAACAAAGCAAAATTTCTCTTTGCTTGTTTTATTAAGTATTGAAAAAAATATTGACATTCCTAAAAACAGTGTTTCAAAGATTGTAAATGAGGATATTATGGGCTCTAAAGGTATTGCTCTACTTTTGGGTGATTCTGATATAAATATTGAAGTTGGTGATACGCTAGTATCTGATATAGAAACTAGTTTGAAAGAGGAAGTAAATAAGCAGGTATTACCTTTAAAAAACAAAGCGGAAGAGTTGATTGGTTCTGTAGATTCTGTAATGATGATAGTTACTGCAGTTTTAAATAAAGATACAAGAGAGAATTTGAGAAATAGCCTTAAAAGTTTAGATGAGACATTTCTTCTTATGTCAAAATCCATGATTATGGTTGATAGTATGATTAATCAAAATGATGAAAGAATAGGCAATGTAATTGCTAATTTAGAATCTATTACTACTAACCTAAATGGTAGTAATAATGAGATTAAAACAATACTTACAAATTTTGCTTCAATTTCTGATTCTCTTGCAAAAGCTGATATTGCTACAGCATTAAAGAATGTAAGTGATATTACTGCTAAAATAAATAATGGGGAAGGAAGTATAGGGTTATTAATGAAGGACGATAAACTATATCAGAATTTTGAGAAATCAACTCGTGAGCTGGCTGAGTTATTGGAAGATATTAAGAAAAACCCAAGTAGATATGTTAATTTCTCAATTATAGGGGGAAGCAAAGGGTATCAAGCTCCAAAAATAAAAGAGTAATGGGTATTTCAAACATTGTATTTTTAGTTGTATTTGCAATTGCAATTGGGTTTTTTACTAGAAACTTAAATAGGATTATAGCAAATATAAAACTTGGAAGAGATATTGATAGATCAGATAGAACAAGGGATAGATGGAAAAATATGTTTCGAGTAGCAATGGGACAATCCAAAATGACAAGAAGGCCAGTTGCTGGGATTTTACATATCATAGTTTATTTAGGTTTTCTTATCATCAATATTGAGATGATTGAAATTGTAGTTGATGGTATTTTTGGTACACATAGATTTTTAGCTTCAGTACTACCAATTGGCTTATATAATTTCCTTATTGGTTCTTTTGAAGTATTAGCTATTTTAGTGCTTTTAGCATGTGCAATCTTCTTGGTAAGAAGAAACATTATAAGAATAAAGCGTTTTTGGAGTAAGGAAATGACTTCTTGGCCAAGAACAGATGCGAACCTTATTCTTGTTTTTGAAATATTATTAATGTCAGCTTTCTTGATTATGAATGCTACTGATAGTTTATTAATTGCAGCTGGTGCTGAACATTATACCACTTCATTTTCTAATCCTATTAGTCAACATTTTCAGTTCTTTTTTAGTGGTTTAGAAACCTCAACTTTAGTTTTTATTGAGCGATTTGCTTGGTGGTTTCATATTCTAGGTATTTTAGGATTTATGAATTATGTATTGATTTCTAAACACTTACATATTTTCTTTGCTTTCCCAAGTACATATTTTGCTAATTTAAATCCTTTAGGGCAGTTCAATAATTTAGAATCGGTTACTAATGAAGTGAAATTAATGATGGATCCTAATGCTGATCCGTATGCAGCACCACCTGCTGATGCTCCTGCACCAGAATCATTTGGAGCAAAGGATGCAACTGATTTAAATTGGGTTCAGTTATTAAATTCTTATAGTTGTACGGAATGTGGTAGATGTACTGATAATTGTCCTGCAAACCAGACTGGAAAATTACTTTCTCCAAGAAAAGTAATGATGGACACAAGAGATAGAATTACTGAAATAGCAGACAACAAAAGAAAAGGAGTAGAGGATACTAAAGCTTTATTAGGGGATTATATTACTGCAGAGGAATTATGGGCATGTACAAGTTGTAATGCTTGTACAGATGCTTGCCCGATTGAGTTAGATCCACTTTCTATCATTTTAGATATGAGAAGGTATTTAGTGATGGAAGAATCAGCTGCACCAACTGAGCTGAATATGATGTTTACAAATGTAGAAAATAATGGTGCTCCTTGGCAGTTCCCTGCATCAGATAGATTAAATTGGAAAGATGAGTAAGTTAGTAGAGAAAATTGTGGATGGAGAGCATATTTCTCCTGTTTTGCCAGATGATATTAAGAATTATTTGATTGATATTGATGGTACAATTTGTGATGATATTCCGAATGAAGAGCCAGAAAGGATGGTAACTGCAAAGTTATATCCTGATGCATTGGAAACTTTGAATAAATGGCATGAACAGGGGCATTACATTACTTTTTTTACATCTAGAGTTGAAGAACATAGGGAAGTAACGGAGGTGTGGTTGAAAGAAAATGGGTTTAAGTACCATGGACTGCTAATGGGTAAACCAAGAGGAGGAAATTACCATTGGGTAGATAATCATATTGTAAGAGCTACTAGGTTTGATGGGAAGTTTACTGATTTGGTAGAAAAAGATGTAACAATTCAAGTTTTTAAATCATAAAGGAATGAGTGAATTACAAGTAAAAACAATGGCCGAGTTTATGGCTGAAGGGAAAGAAGCTGAACTTCTTTTTTGGGTAGGAAGTGCAGGTAGTTTTGATGATAGAGCAAAAAAGATTACAAAAGCTTTTGTTCAAATTATGAATAAAGCAAATGTAAACTTTGGTGTATTAGGTTCAGAAGAATCATCAAGTGGAGATGCTGCAAAGCGTGCCGGAAATGAGTTTTTGTTCCAAATGCAAGCCATGATGAATATTGAGGTGATGAACGGCTATAATGTAAAACGAATTGTAACGACTTGCCCGCATTCGTATAATACTCTTAAAAACGAGTATAAAGGTTTGGGTGGTGATTATAAAGTACAGCATCACACTGAGTTTATAGCTGAACTTTTAGCTGAAGGGAAACTAAAGATTACAGGAAATTTAAACGGAACAAAGATTACTTATCATGACCCATGTTATTTAGGGAGAGCCAATAATGTATATGATATCCCTAGGGAGTTGATTAAATCATTGGGTGTTGAGTTGGTGGAAATGAAAAGAAGTAAGCGTAAATCATTCTGTTGTGGTGCAGGTGGTGCGCAAATGTTTAAAGAACCTGAAAATGGAGCGCAAGACATTAACATCAACCGTACAGAAGAAGCTTTAGGATTGAAACCAGATATTATTGCTACTGCTTGTCCGTTTTGTAATACTATGATGACAGATGGTGTGAAATCTGTAGATGAAGGAGCTGCAGAGGTAAAAGATATTGCTGAACTGATTGCAGAAAATATTTTGTAGTTTGTCATCCTGAATGAAATGAAGGATCTCGTTTTTTAATATGAATAATTTTAACTGAGATGTTTAGACAATATCAACATGACAAAAACACAATAACTATGCTAACTGACTTTAACAACCTACCAGATTCCTCTCGTATTTGGGTGTATGCATCAGATGCTGCTCTTTCTGAGGAACAACAAAGAGTTATTTCTACAAAAATAGGGGAATATCTAAAAACTTGGGAGTACCATAAAAATCCACTTACTGCAGCTGTTACTATCTTAGAAAACCACTTTATTATTATTGCATTAGATGACTCAGAATATGGAGTAGGAGGTTGTTCTATTGACTCTTTACAGAGAATAATTTTGGATTTAGAGAAAGAGTTATCCTTGTCTTTTTTGAATAGGTTGAATGTATTTTGCAAAATTGATAATGAAATACAATGTATTCCTTCTTTTAAATTAGGAACTATTGCAAAAGCTGATACCCTTTTTTATGACCTTACCATACTTACCAAAAGTGATTTGAACACTTATTTAAAACCAATTAGTAAGGGTTGGTGTGTACATTTGCTATAAGTTAAGTTTAGCCTGTATAAGTAGTGTAACCTACTGAAAACCAAAACTTCCATTTTTTTTTACTCTTTTTTGTATATCTTTGGCATACAATAACCAATACATATATTGAGATGAAAAAACTATTTACCCTTTTAGCAGCAGTACTTTTTACAATTCAGATACAGGCACAATGCATTACAGGGATGCCAAATGACACAGCTATTTGTAGTTATAATCTTGGTGGGGGCAATAGCCTTCCTTTTACATTAGGTGGTAACCCAAGTATTGTTGGGGGAGTAGCTCCTTTTAATTATTCTTGGTCTATTGATACATTTACTGCATTTCCTTTCTCGCCAACTCTTAATTATGTTGTTTATGCTTCTCATTTTTTAGATGATACTACTTCTTCAAACCCAACTTTAAACTCTTTGTTTTATAGTGGTGGTTCTCAAGTTTTCTATCTTACTATTACAGATGCAAATGGACTAAGTTGTGTTGATACCTTTAGATGTCATAGTTCTGAGTGGATGATTACTATGTGGGATGCTGGGGATAATGTAATTCTAGGAGATAGTATTGAAATATTTCCAAATGTTGGGATGGAAGGTGCAATTGCTCCATTTACTTATGTATGGTCACCATCAACCTTTCTTTCTGATACAACTGTGTGTTGTCCTTGGTCAAGTCCAACTACTTTTATTAGTTATTCGGTAGTTGTTACAGACTCTATTGGTTGCCAGATTAGTTCGTCTTTTGATGTTTTTGTATTGCCGACATCAATTGAAGAACAAAGTCAAAACAAAACCCTTTTAAAAGTAACTGATGTACTGGGTAGAAAATCAAAGGGAACAAAAAACACACCTCTCTTTTACATATATGATGACGGAACTGTAGAAAAGAAAATAATAATAGAGTAATGTCATTGCGAACAAAGTGAAGCATCTACAGTTATAAAAGTATATGTAGATTTTTCGGCTAACGCTAAAATGACATTCTTTAATAAAGTAATTGTCATTCTGAATGAAATGAAGAATCTACAGTTAATTGCATTTTTAGTTTCTTCACAAGTGCTCAGGAAGACATTTTTTAGTTGATTTTTTTTAGAAATAAAACATGAAAGACCATAATTACTTTGTCTATGTCATAACGAATAAAAGCAAATCAGTTTTATATACTGGCGTTACGAATGATTTAATTGTTAGATTACATCAACACAGGGAAGATGCTCTTGGTAATCAAAAACATTTTGCAGGAAGATATTCATGTTATTATCTTTTATTCTTTGAAAGGTTTGGAAATATTGACCAAGCAATTGCAAGGGAAAAACAAATTAAAGGTTGGAAAAGAGAAAGAAAAATTGATTTAATATCATCCTTTAATAAGGATTGGAAATTTTTAAATGATACTATTGAAGAATTATAAATAAGGAATTTGTAGATCCGTTCACATTCGTTCAGGATGACACCTTTTTTTACAACTCAGAAAATCTCTTTATTTCTTTAATCTTGTTCTTTAAAAGAATACTGAAATTTACCTTTTCTTTTAAGTTGTTTTTCTGTTTTATCTTTTGTCGTTTTGCTATTAATTTAGGAACTATTGCAAATGCTGACACCCTTTTTTACGACCTTACCATACTTACAAAAAGTGATTTGAACACTTATTTAAAACCTATAGAAGAGGGGTGGTGTAGTTGCTTTCTATAATGTTTATTTGCTTGTCGTTACGATTAACTCGTTTTATAGAATTCGCCTTAACAAATGCTTTTTATCAACCTCAATTTATGTGTGTGATTTCCAATTTCAGTATTAAAAATTCCTTGTTGGTCAATCCTATCAATTCTAACTTTTCCTGATGCATGAATAATATGGTTATCCTCTAAGATAATACCAACATGAGTGATTTTTCCTTCATTGTTATCAAAAAAAGCTAAATCACCAGCTTCTGATTCTTCTACAAAACTTAATGTAGTACCTACTTCAGCTTGTTGATATGCATCCCTTGGCAGATCAACTCCTTGCAATCTGTAAACCATTTGAGTAAAACCAGAACAATCAATTCCTAGAGGAGAACGACCTCCCCATAAATAAGGGGCGTTTAAATACATTAAAGCATTTTCAACTATTTTTTCTTTTTTTATAAATCCTGGAGTTGTTAATCCATCAAATTGATACATTTCATTATTGATAAGAGCATGACCACTTTTGTAGGATGGTAATATGCTTCCAATAACAATTGGTTGATGATGAGTTTTTGTAATAATGTCTAGGATATCTGTGGTGATTGTGGCAACCTCTTTATCTAATTGTTTGTAAATATCTTCCTGAATTTCCACCCATTGCTTGTTGCATACCCATCCTTCATAGCTGTCATGAGCTAAACGGATTCTGCTCCATTTTTTTCGAACTTCTAAAACTTTAAAATGCTCCCCAAAAATAATTTGGTTCACCATTTCTGCCTGATCAGCAGCCTCAGCCCTCATTGGAACAATTGAAAGGTTAGAAATTCCGTATTTCATTATATCAACTCAATAACCATTGCAGAAGCACCACCACCACCATTACAAATTCCTGCAGCACCAACTTTACCACCATTTTGTTTTAAAACATTAATAAGTGTAACGATAATTCTTGATCCTGAACTTCCTAGTGGATGTCCTAAAGAAACTGCACCACCATTTACATTTACCTTACTAGCATCTAAATCTAAAATTTTCATATTTGCTAAACCAACTACTGAAAATGCTTCATTTAGTTCGCAATAATCAACATCAGTTGTTGTTAATCCTGCTTTTTTTAAAGCAATTGGTAATGCTTTAGCAGGAGCAGTAGTAAACCATTCTGGTTCATGAGCTGCATCAGCATAACTTACAATCTTAGCAAGAGGAGTAATGTTTAATTCTGCAGCTTTTTCAGCACTCATAAGTACTAATGCTGAGGCACCATCATTTAGTGTTGAAGCGTTAGCAGCTGTAACAGTTCCTTCTTTATCAAATACTGGGCGTAAAGCTGGGATTTTCTCCATTTTCACATTTTTATACTCCTCATCTTCAGTGATAACTAAAGCATCACCTCTTCTTTGAGGAACTTCAACAGAAACAATTTCATCAGAGAATTTTCCATCTTTCCATGATTGTGTACTTCTGTTATATGATTCAATTGCAAAGGCATCTTGTTCTTCTCTTGTAAACTCCATTTCAGTAGCACATTTCTCTGCACAAACTCCCATGTGAACTCTATTGTATACATCAGTTAAGCCATCTTTTACAAGACCATCAACTAACTTCATGTCTCCTAATTTCTGTCCTGTTCTTCCTTTTGCAAAATAATGAGGCACACTTGACATATTTTCCATTCCACCAGCAATTACAACATCATTATCTCCAGATAAAATTGTTTGTGCAGCAATCATTATCGATTTCATTCCTGAAGAACATACTTTATTTATTGTAGTACAAGGTACATCTTGTGAAAGACCAGCAAACATTGCAGCTTGCCTAGCTGGGGCTTGCCCTAGATTTGCTTGCAAAACATTTCCCATAAAAACTTCATCAACAATTTTATTGTCAATTCCTGCTTTTTTAATTGCTCCTTTTATTGCTGATGCTCCTAATTTTGTAGCAGATACTGATGATAAACTTCCTCCAAAACTTCCCATTGGAGTACGCACTGCTGATACAATTACTACTTCTTTCATTATATAAATATTTAGATTTTTAGATTTGGTGCGAATTTAGGTAAATTATACTTATTTTCGCTACTGACATTAACTCATTATGAAAAAGGTTTTTTCTTCAATTCGTGACAATCACGACTCCATTTTTAAAGCACTATTATTTTTTATTACGCTTTTTATTATTGTTTACTTTTTCCCTAGACAAGTAAATTTTAAATACGAATACTCAAAAGGAAAACCTTGGTTACAAGAAACAATAATAACTCCTTTTGATTTTTCAATTTTAAAATCTCAGGAGCATTTAAAAAAAGAAATAGAGGAAGTAAAAAAAGAAAATCTACCCATTTTTGTTTTTAATGAAGATGTTTTTGAAAAAAAAGGAGTAGAATTTATTGAAAATTTTGAGCAGAAATGGTCGGAAGACAAAAAAATAAAGAAAGATAAAGGATTTACTTTTTTTAATCTTTTTAAGAAAAAAGAAGAGAAACATTTAACTGCTAAATATACTTTAGCTAATTATGGATTAAGTGTTTTAGATTATCTCTATACAAATGGAATAGTACAATTATCTGATGATTTGCAATGGAAAGAGGAGGATTTTCAGTTGCTAGTACAAAAGAAAAATATTGCAGAAAAAAGGACATTAGATAAACTTTTTACCATTAATTCTGCTGTGGATTATATTAATTCAATAGGAAAATTATCATCCCAAAAATCGGATTTTATTGTTCCACTTCTTTTGGATGCGATAAATCATAATGTGTTTTATGATAAACTAGCAACAGAAAAGATGTTAGCTTACGAATTAGAAAATATTGTAATTTCAAGAGGGATGCTGCAAAAAGGACAAATTGTAATTCAAAAAGGAGAATTGATAAATGAAGATAAATTTCAAATATTATCTTCATATCAGAAGGAATTTGAAAATCAGCATTGGAGTAATGCCTCTGTGAATTTTGTATTGCTTGGGCAAGTACTTTTAGTTTTTGTTGCTTTTTTAATATTTTTCCTTTTTTTAAAACAATACAGGCCTGAGGTGTTGCAGGATAGCACAAAAGTAACGCTCATTTTATTTTTAATTATTGCTATGATTGTACTTACTTCATTTGTTGTAAAATGGAATGCAAAGTTCTTATATATTATTCCATTTTGTTTTTTACCTATTGTTTTAAAAGCATTTTTTGATACGCGTCTAGCACTCTTTACTCACCTTATTACTATTCTGATAATTGGCTTTATTGTGCCTAATGGTTTTGAGTTTGTGTATCTGCAACTTATTGCAGGAATTGTATCAATCCTAACTGTTTTGCAGATGTACAAACGAGCTCATTTATTTGTGTCAGTCATAAAAATTGTAGGTATATATTGGCTTACATATTTTGCTTTGGAGATAACTCATGAGGGAAGTATCCTTCATATAAATTGGGTTAACTTTTTATATTTTGCTGGAAGTGGAGTGCTTACACTTTTTACTTATCCGCTTATTTTTGCTTTTGAAAAAGTATTTTCTTTAGTTTCTGATGTTTCTCTTTTGGAGCTTTCGGATACCAATAGTCCACTTTTAAGAAAATTGGCGAATCAGGCGCCTGGTACTTTTCAGCATAGCTTACAAGTAGCTAATTTAGCAGAAGAAGGGATAATTCAGATTGAAGGAAATGCTTTACTTACAAGGGCAGGGGCACTTTATCATGATATTGGAAAGCTAAAAAGTCCTATGTATTTTATTGAAAATCAAAGCTCAGGACTAAATCCTCATGATGAACTTGAGTTTGATGAAAGCACTGATATTATTATTAATCATGTAAGAAACGGGATAGAAATTGCAAATGAATATAATCTACCTGAAGAACTGATTGATTTTATACGTACTCACCATGGAACTACTACTGTTCATTATTTTTACAAGCAATTTATTTCCAATTTCCCTGAGGAAGAGGTGGATATTAAAGATTTTACATATCCTGGTCCAAAGCCATTTTCAAAAGAAACTGCTGTACTAATGATGGCAGATTCAGTGGAGGCAGCAGCAAGAAGTTTAAAGAAACCTAATGCAGATAATATCAATGATTTGGTGGAAAATATAATAGGCAAACAAATTGATAGTGGGCAATTTGTAAATGCCGATATTACCCTAAAAGAAATTACCCATATAAAGAAACTCTACAAAAAGAAATTAGTAAATATCCATCATGCTAGAGTAGAGTATTGATTTAATTACTAAATTGTTTGTTGAGTTGAACAAATCAATGTTATTACTCATATTTAATATATGTTAAAGAAGCCCAACCTACATTAAACTACTTTCAATTGCTTTATGATCTGAAAGTTTTTGCTTGTGAGTTGTAAAGGTATTTGTTTTAAAATCAGGACTATGCAAGATATAGTCAATTCGTAAAAAAGGAATTTTACTAAAAAAAGTGCTACCAAAACCATTTCCCTTATTTAAAAACGAATCTTGTAATCCTTTCGAGATTTTATGGTACGCAAAGGAGTTTGGCGTATCATTAAAATCACCGCAAACAATAATTTTGTAGGGGGATTTTTCTATATGTTGTTTTATCACTTCTACTTGCATGGCTCGTTTCTGGAAAGATTTTTTTAATCTTTTAGCGATTCCAATCACTCCATTTTTTATCGCTTCTTTGCTCATTTCAGGATTTTCCATAAAAGCCAAATCACTTTTATCGAACCAATTGGAAGCCAGATGAATATTGTAAACCCTAAAGGTATCTTTTTTAAAAATCATATCCGAAAAAATACAAGTGTTGTTCATTCTCTCTCCTTTTATACTAACTGTTCCTTTATTTATTTGCGGAAACTTGCTGTAAATTGCCATGTGCCACTGGCTTTTTTTATTTTGCAATCCGATATGCTGAAAAGGATAATCCAATTTTGGCAACTTTTTTGGAGCATAAAACTCCTGAATACAAAGAATATCCGTATTTCTTTTTCTAAATAAATCAAAAATCTCATTTTTAACTCCATCTTTTTTTATCCAATTGTAGGCATTAAAAAGTCGTACATTATAACTCATTATGCTAAATGTATTTTTATTTTCATTTACTGCTTCTGGACTTCCTATTAATGTGCCAATAGAATTCATGCCGATTAAAAGCACTATTAGGTTAGCCCAAAATGGTTTTTTCATTACAATAAGCCAAAAGGTAAGGAAAAGGATATTTAAAATAAAAAAAACAGGAAACAAAAGACCAAAAAAAGCAATTGGCCAAAAAATACTTGGGCTAACAAAAGGAGCTAAATAGGAGAGGAGTTGCCCTATTAAAAATAAGGAGTTTATCAGAAAAAGAATCTTATTTATAATAGATAATTTCTTCAAGCTTTACTTTTTACTTTCTTTAAATAAAATATCTTTCTCTTGTTTTGTTAGTCCTTCATAGCCAGATTTAGCAATCTTATCTAAAATCTTATCAATTTTAGCTTGGTTTAGTACTTTTTGATTCCTAAAGTCTTGATCTGATTTTCTTCTACTATATGTCTTTCTTAGTTTTGGTTTTCTTGTAAAATAGACAGCCAAATAATCCATTATTTTATTAAAGCCACTTGCAATATCATTTCCTCCATTTAGTTGCTTTACATACAAATATCCAAAAAATGCACCTCCCAAATGTGCTATATGTCCGCCCGCATTTCCCTTTGGAATACTTAAAATATCTAAAATAATACTTAAAATAGCGATATGTTTTAATTTTACATTTCCAATAAGAAACAACCTAATAGAATAATTGGGCGATTTGGTAGCAATAGCCATAATAATAGCCAGCACTGAGGCAGAAGCCCCCATTGCTATAGCATTTGGCAAAGCAGTAGCAAAAACAGGAAAAAGATTAAAGGAAATGATAAAAAGAACAGCACCAGATATTCCGCCAAGTACATAAGTGCTTATTAGTTTTTTGTTATCGAAAAAGGAGAGGAAAATTTGACCTCCAAAATAGAGCCAAAGCATATTAAAAAGTAAATGAATAAAGTTTTTATGCAAAAACATATAACTTATTATGCTCCATGGTTTTGTTATAAAACTTGGGATATTTGCTGGCAGAGTAAAGTAGTTTAAAAACTCCCATGAATTTACCATAAAAAGAAATGATAAGACACTTAAAACACTAGTAATCAGGAAAGCACCTACATTTATGTAGATGAGTTTGGTAAGCGAATCTCCTCCCTTAAAGTTCTTTTTTATATCCTCCAATATAGTACTCATTTAGTAAAAAGTATTTGAGCTTTTACGCCAATATTTTATCAAAAGAAAACCAAAAATCATACCTCCCAAATGAGCAAAATGTGCTACATTATCAGCTGGATTATTACTAATTCCAGCATACAATTCTAATAAACCATAAATAATTACAAAATACTTTGCCTTGATGGGGAAAGCAAAATAGATATATAAAAGTGCATTGGGGAAAAGCATTCCAAAAGCCAATAACACGCCAAATACTGCACCAGAAGCACCAACAGTTGGGGTGTGAATTAATTGAGTTAATTTTAAAGAATTTGGATTAGATCGATTATAAAGCCCTTCTTTAGCTAATTCTAAAATTTCAGGGATCCCATTGGCGAGTTCAAATATTTGATATTGACTTACTCCTAAATGAATGGCTGCAGCTCCTAATCCTGTAATCATGTAATAAATGAGAAACTTCTTAGCTCCCCATACATTTTCTAGCACTTTACCAAACATCCAAAGAGCAAACATATTAAAGAAAAGATGGGTAAAATTACCATGCATAAAAAGATGAGTAACTAATTGGTGTGGCATAAAATCAGCTGACTGGAATTGGTGAAGTCCGAAAAATCGGTACATATCAAATCCCATACGACCTAAGGTGATGGTTGCTAAAAAGAATAAGCCATTAATGATTAGTAAATTCTTAACTACTTCTGGTAAATGCCTAAAACTGCTTGGTCTGTAATTCATTTAAGGTGTTTAAAATTGTTCTGAAATATCGCTTAAAGCAAGGTTAATAATTATTGGGTTTCCATTAGGACATATATTTGTTATATTACAAACAAACAGGTTATTTACAAGTAAATTTATTTCTTCTTCCTTTAATTGTTTTCCTTTTTTTATTGCTAAGCTTTTTGCCAACCCTTTTGCAATTTTCTCTTTTGTTGAAACTGTTAAATTTTCATTATTCTTTTCTTGCTCCAAAATTTCATCAAAAATTATCTCCAAATTTTCTTTAGTACATTCAGTGGGTATTCCGTTTATTTCAACCTTGTTTTCTTCTTTTAACTCAAATCTAAAGCCTAAATTGTATAAAATTTCCTGCATTTGTTTTATCAATGTAAAATCAGTATTGGAGAAAGTAAGGCTATAAGGAAAAGCCAATTGTTGCGACTGAGCCTTTCCTTTTTCTAATAAATTCTTATAATATTCAAAAAGCACCCTTTCATGTGCCCTTTGCTGATGAATAATGACAATACCATTTTCTTGCTCAAAAAGGATAAACTGATTAGCTATTTGAATCATTTTTTTATTTTCCAACTGAGTTTCCCATTTTACTTCCAACTTTTGCTGACTTGCAATTTCCGTTTCCCTAATCACATCTCCCCATAAAAAGATTTCGGTAGGATTTTCTTCTTCAAAAGGATTGTAATTAGGATTAACTTTTATAGTTGGTTGTTTATAAGCAGTTCCTTTTTCTTTTTTAGGGGTATTAAATGTTATTTCCTGATTAAAATCTATAGTTGGAGCTACATTATACTTTCCTAAGGAATGCTTTACTGCTGAACGAATTATAGCGTAAATGGATCTTTCATCCTCAAACTTTATTTCCGTTTTTGTAGGATGAATATTAATATCAATCAATTTTGGATCAATATCTAAATACAAAAAATAAGAAGGAAAATAATTATCGGGAATTAAGCCTTCATAAGCTTTTTTAACGGCATGATGCAGATAAGCACTTTTGATAAATCGATTATTTACAAAAAAGTATTGTTCTCCACGCGTTCGTTTGCAAAATTCAGGCTTTCCTATAAAGCCGCTTAAATCTACCAAAGTTGTTTCTTCCTTAATCGGTACTAATTTCTGATTATTTTTTGCTCCAGTAATATTTACAATTCTTTGTCTTTTATTTGATTTTTCTAAATGAAAATGTTCTATATCATCTAAATACAAACTCATATTAATTTCTGGATTTGCTAAAGCAACTCGGCTAAATTGCTCGATTATATGTTTTGTTTCTACTTTTTCTGATTTTAAGAAATTTCTACGAGCTGGCACATTGTAAAAAAGATTTTTAATGGAGATACTCGTTCCATTAGCACAGGAGCAATCCTCTTGTTTTTTTAGCTCACTTCCCTCAATTATAATATGTGTTCCTAATTCCTTATCTATTAGTTTGCTTTTTAACTCAACATGGGAAATTGCCGCCATTGATGCCATAGCTTCTCCTCTAAATCCCATAGTTTTTAGAGCAAACAAATCATCTGCTTTATTTATTTTTGAAGTTGCATGCCTCTCAAAACTCATACGAGCATCTGTTTGGCTCATTCCACAACCATTATCTACTACTTGTAAAAGGGTTTTTCCAGCATCTTTTATATAAAGCTTGATATTTGTTGCTCCAGAATCAAGTGCATTTTCCAACATTTCTTTTACAGCAGAAGCTGGGCGAGAGATAACCTCACCAGCGGCAATTTGGTTTGCTACATGTTCTGGAAGTAGTTGAATAATATCCAATTTTCTTTTTTTAAAAAGTCAGTATTAAATAGGTCAACAAAAATAATCCAATAATGATAATAACTAACCTTTTTGTTCTGTTTCCTTTTGCAATTTGCTTGTTATTTCTTTTAAAAAATAGCCCCTTTGTTCTTTTTCCTGTTTTTTTTAATTGTTCCAATTCCTCTTTTCTTTTGTCATAATACCTTGGTTTATAGTCAAATATTTTTGATTTAGGTGTTTTTAAAAAAGATGGTATTCTAGGTGCTATCATTTTGCAAAATTAAAGAAATATTCATCTTATCAAATAGAAAAAATATTTAATATTGCTGATAATTGACAAATTATATCGTTAGTTAAAAAACATAAATATTTATTTTTACCAAAATATGACAAAACGAGATATTTTAATAGTTTTTTTAGTTATTTTTTTTACAAAATGTGTTTTTTCGCAAGGGTTATGGAAGCCAGTATTTCATACAAATGATAATTATTGGGTTGATAGCGTTTTAGCTAATTTATCAGAAGATGAACGCATTGCACAACTTTTTATGGTTGCCACTTATTCCAATAAAGAAGCTTCTGAAAAAGAGAAAATTTCTGCACTAATAAAAGAGTATAAAATTGGCGGATTGATGTTTTTGCAGGGCAGCCCTACAAAGCAAATAAATCTTACAAATTATTTCCAATCTATTTCCAAAACTCCACTGATGATTGCCTTAGATGCCGAATGGGGAGTTGCCATGCGACTAGATTCTGTAATGCGATTTCCATGGCAGATGACTTTGGGTGCAGTACAAAATGAAGATTTGATTTATAAAATGGGGGTTGAGATTGCAAATCAGTGCAAATTATTGGGTGTGAATATCAATTTTGCACCAGTTGCGGACATTAACAGTAATCCAAAAAATCCAATTATAGGAAATCGTTCCTTTGGAGAATCAATTCAGAAAGTATCCAGTTTTTCTGCTGCTTATATGAAGGGAATGCAAGATAATGGTGTTTTGGCTTGTGCTAAGCATTTTCCAGGACATGGCGATACGGATTCTGATTCGCACAAAACTCTTCCTGTTATTCGTCATAGTAAATATCATTTAAACAAAATAGAAATAGTGCCATTTAGGCGATTGATTACAAAAGGATTGGGAAGTGTGATGGTAGCTCATTTAAGAATTCCAGCCATTGATGTTACCAAAAATTTAGCTTCTTCATTATCTAAAAAAGTAGTAACTAATCTCTTGAAGAAAGAACTTGGTTTCCAAGGGTTAATTTTTACAGATGCATTAAACATGAAAGGCGTAAGTAAATATTTTGAGGCAGGAGAACTAGATGTGAAAGCACTTCTAGCTGGAAATGACATTTTACTTATGTCAGAAGATGTGCCGGTAGCAATAGAGAAAATAAAAGAAGCAATTTTAGATGGGAAAATTACGCAAGAGGATATTGATAATAGATGCAGGAAAATATTGATGGCAAAAAAATGGATGGGGTTAGATGATTTTCAGCAAATAAAGAAGCATAATATAACGGCAAGAATTAATAATTCTGATGCAGAATTAATAAATAGAAATTTGGTAGAAAATTCGCTCACGCTTTTGCAGAACTATGAAAATATTATTCCACTTGAACGCTTAGATACCCTAAAAATAGCATCTATTACAATAGGAGAAAAAGGAAGTTATTTTACTCAGATGCTTTCGAATTATTCTCCAATTACCCACTTTACAATTAAGGAAAATCCAACTGCAAAAATGCAGAAAGAATTATTAGACAAATTAATAGGGTACAACCTAGTAATTATAGGGATTCACAAATCAAATGAAAGCCCTTGGAAAAAACATAAAATTGAAAGAAATACCGATTTATTTTTACAAACTTTAGCGATACAATCAAAAATAGTAGTTACTTTATTTGCAAACCCTTACACCATAAACGATTTTTTGTTTACTAATAATTTTGATGGATTGATAATGGCATATCAAAATAGCAAAATTGCACAAGAGTTTGCAGCTCAATCTATTTTTGGGGGTATAGGTTTGAGTGGAAAATTGCCAATTTCTACTCAGCATTATAAAATAAATTTTGGGGTAAAAACAAATGCTTTTCGCTTAAAATACACTATTCCAAAAGAGGTAGGGATTAGAGAAGATCTTCTATATAAAATTGATA
Source organism: Flavobacteriales bacterium (assembly GCA_014381465.1). Classification (GTDB taxonomy): domain Bacteria; phylum Bacteroidota; class Bacteroidia; order Flavobacteriales; family BACL11; genus DUAL01. The sequence continues at coordinate 91,016 of JACNLP010000042.1, forward strand.
GTTTAGCAGAAAATGCAATTAAACAAAAGGCAACTCCCGGCTGTCAGATTCTTATTGCAAAAGAGGGGAAAGTATTTTTTCAAAAATCTTACGGACATCATACTTACGCCAATAAAATTAAAGTAAAAAATTCAGATTTATATGATTTAGCCTCTATTACTAAGATTGCAGCAACTATGCCTATGCTTATGAAAATGCAAGAAGATGGAGGTTTTGGTTTGGGTTACAAATTAGGTAAACTTAATCAATATCTTTATCATACAAATAAAGGACATTTAAGGGTAAGAGATGTGTTGGCTCATCAAGCTGGTTTGCAAGCTTGGATACCTTTTTATAAGCAAACTATTGATAAGGATAATATATTAAGAGACACTCTTTATAGTATTAAATATTCTGAAAAATATTCAATAAAAGTAGCTGAAGATTTGTATTTGCACCATTCTTATTCTGATAGTATTTTGTTGCAAATTAGTGAGAGTGAATTATTAGAAAATAAAGAATATCAGTATTCGGATTTGGGGTATTATTTATTTAAAGATATTATAGAAAAAAAACATAACAAAGCATTAAATCTTTTGGTAGAAGATGAGTTTTATAAGCCATTGGGCTTAGCTACAATGGGCTATTTGCCAAAGTTAAAATTTAATAAAAACAGAATAATACCAACTGAGAATGATGATTACTTTAGAGATCAACTCCTGATTGGAGATGTACATGATATGGGAGCAGCAATGCTTGGAGGTGTTGGTGGGCATGCAGGGCTTTTTTCTAATGCCAATGATTTAGCAATTTTAATGCAAATGTATTTGCAAAATGGAAGTTATGCTGATAGACAATATCTTTATCAATCCACTATAAAAGAATACACAAAATGTCAGTTTTGCAGAGATGAAAATAGAAGAGGAGCTGGTTTTGATAAGCCTGCATTACAAAGCCAAGATGGTGGACCAACTTGCAGATGTGTTTCTTATTTAAGTTTTGGGCATTCTGGTTTTACCGGAACATTAGCTTGGGCAGATCCTGAAACTAAAATAGTTTATGTATTTTTATCCAATAGAATTCATCCGACAGCCGATAATAAAAAACTACTGGATATGGATGTTAGAACTAATATTATGCAAGTAATTTTTGATGCAAACCAATAAAAAATATAAAATAGGAATTATTTGCTACCCTACTTATGGAGGAAGTGGGGTAGTGGCTACTGAGCTTGGTATGGCACTTGCTGAGAAAGGGCATGAAGTACACTTTATTTCCTATAATCAACCATTCCGACTAGATGTTTTTTGTGATAAAATAAGCTTTCATGAAGTAAGTGTGCCTGATTATCCTTTATTTGAATACATTCCTTACGAACATAACCTTACTGCCAAATTAGTGGATGTGGTTTTGCACGAAAAGTTAAATTTATTGCATGTTCACTATGCGATTCCTCATGCCTCAGCTGCACTTTCGGCAAAGCAGATTTTAGCATCACAAGGGATTCATATTCCTATTATTACTACCTTGCACGGAACAGATATTACCCTCTTAGGAAAAGATAAATCTTTTAAATCAGTGATAGAGTTTGCAATTAATAATTCAGATGTGGTAACGGCTGTTTCTAAGAGTTTAAAACAGGAAACGCTTGACTCTTTCAATATCAAAAAAGAAATTCAAGTAGTGCCTAATTTTATTGATTCCAGCTTGTATAAGTATGAAAATAATCCCAATTTAAGAAGGAGTCTTGCAAAGGATGATGAAAAGATTATTATTCATATTTCTAATTTTAGAAAAGTGAAAAGGGTACAAGATGTGCTGAAAGTATTTGCAAAAATTAAAAAAGAAATACCTTCTAAATTACTATTAATAGGAGATGGTCCTGAAAGATTAGAAATGGAGGAGTTATGTAGAAACCTAGATTTATGCGATCATATTCGTTTTATTGGGAAGCTAAAAGCAGTTGAGAAAATTTTATCTGTTTCCGATCTTTTCCTTTTGCCTTCTGAAACTGAGAGTTTTGGTTTGGTTGCTTTGGAGGCAATGGCATCTAAAGTTCCAGTTATTTCTACAAATACTGGCGGTTTACCAGAGGTAAATAAAGATGGAAAAACAGGTTTTCTACTAAACATGGGAGATGTTGATGGAATGGCTGAAAAGGCCATTTTTCTTTTGAGTAATAAGGATAAATTAAAAGAATTTAAAGAGTGTGCTTACAAACATGCCATGCAGTTTGATTTACCAAATATCTTACCAATGTATGAAGATATTTATGAGAATTTAAGTAAATGAAAAAAATAGGATTAACAGGAGGGATTGGTGTTGGAAAAACTTTTGTGAGTAATGTTTTTTCTAAATTGGGTATTCCTGTTTTTTTAGCAGATATTCAGGCAAAAAAGTGTATGTCAGAATCTGATGATTTGAAAAAAGCAATTGCTATAAATTTCGGAAATAATATTTATAAAGAAGGAATTTTACAAAAGGATATATTAGCCAATATTGTATTTAATGATGCAGAAAAATTAACACAGTTAAATAAATTGGTTCATCCAATTGTACAAAATAAATTTGAAATATGGCAAAAAGAGCAAACTGCTCCTTTTGTTTTGAAGGAAGCGGCTATATTATTTGAAAGTAATGCTCATATTGGTTTAGATGGGGTAATTTGCGTTACTGCTCCTTTGGAAACGAGAATAAAAAGGGTGATACAAAGGGATAATTGCACAAAAGAGTCAGTGTTAAAGCGCATTGAAAATCAGATGCCACAATTTGAAAAAGAACAGCTTTCCGATTTTGTAATTGTAAATGATGAAGACAAAAAACTATTGCCTCAAATACTAGCTATTTGTAAAAAGATTAACGCTCTTTAAGCAATTAAATACCGAATTAGGAAAAACACAATCATCAAATCGAGAAAAAGTAGAATCCCAAAAACTGTTGGATTCATATCGTATAACTCTTTTAGTTTTTCCCAAATATTCTTCATCTTACTCTTTTAGCTTGCATAAATGATAAGCCAAGATTGCAGGGAGGATTGTTCCCAAAATACTTGCCCATTGCGGAACAGAGCAGTTATTTATTGTGAGTTCCCACCCAAGAACATAACGCAATAAATGCAAAACAGCTACCATTGTAAAGATAAGGCAAGCTAGGTTTAATGTTGTTTTTTTGTTCATATTAGTAGGTGTATTTAGGTTGCCAATTATTGATGCCTTTTGGAAGGATACTTACAAAATCCCACATGTTGCAATAGTTATCTCCTGGTCCGAAATAGGAGCGGTGGTGTACATAAATTTCATCCCCTTTTTTACTGAATGTAGCAACTCCTGGAAGCGGATTTTCTTCTTCTCCAACAAATCCTAAATCCTCACCAAAAGAGTTGTTTTTTCTGCTAAACATATCAAAGTTCCAACTTCTATCTTTTCTAATTTTTTGCTGCTGCTGTGGGGTTTCATTAGATACCACTACAAATGCAGCTCTGTCGGAAAGTGGTTTTGCAATGCCATTGTAATTATCGCCCCAAAGGGTGCAATATTTGCAATGTATTCCCATGTAGAATACAATAATAAGTTCTTCTTTTTCTCTAAACATATCAGATAATAAAATATCATTTCCACTCTTATCTTGAAAAGTATAGTCAGTAATTATTGTGCCTTTTTCGACTGCTATAAGTTTTGCTAGCTCCTCTTTTTTAGCAGAAATTTCGTCTTCTACTTTTCTTATTTTAGGATTTGTCTCTGGATGTGATATGATTAAAGGCATGATATTTTTGGTATAAAACTACAAAAATATTTTTAAACAAAAAAGAGGTTTACATTCTCATCTTTTGTATTGCAATAGCCCATCTTTTTAATAGAGGTCCTCTTCTTCCTTTTTTACTGCCTTTTCTAAAACTATCAAACCACATTTTGGTGTAAATACTTGCAAATAAAGCACAATTCACATGATTAAACTTTTTACCTACTTTGCGTAATTTTACGGTTTTACTCCCATTTTCTTTCATCTTTTTATGGGCAACCAAAGCATTTTCGTACAATACAATTATATCGGCATTACAATAGCAAAGTTGGGTAGGAGATTCTGGTTTCCAGTCCAATAAATCATTTTCTTTTAAGGCATTATTAAATTTAAAATCTGGATTGTTTTTGTATTCTTCCAATAAATCAGGATGTACAACATTGGCAGGAATCTCTGGTAAAAATGTATTAATCTCATACATTTTAATTCCATTATTAATAGGCACAATCCATTGGGAGATTTTATTCTCCTTCCACATTCCTTCCAATTCATTTTCGGTATAATGATGGATAAGGTTATGAGAAATTAGGTTTTGTGCATTTGATTGAATGGATAAGCAAAGACCTACAATCAGGAGGGAAAGGCGTAAAAACATAAAAATAGTTGGCTAATTTTTTAAAAAGCCAAATGTAATAAAAAACACTATGCACGCATAGTAAAAAGTTTATTTTAATTCCAAAACTACAATATTTTCTACATGATGTGTCTGTGGGAACATATCCACTGGTTGAATATGGCTTACTTTAAAAAGTTCATCCATCAAAGCTAAATCACGAGCTTGGGTAGCTGAATTACAACTGACATATACAATTCGTTTAGCTCCAATTTTCAGGATTTTTTCCACTACTTTTTTATGCATTCCATCTCTTGGAGGGTCGGTAATAATTACATCAGGAGTTCCATTTTTTGCAATAAACTCATCTGTAAAAATCTCTTTCATATCTCCAGTGTAGAAAGTGCAGTTTTCAATATTGTTGCGTTCTGCATTTTCGTAAGCAGCTTTTATTCCTTCTTCCACAGAGTCAATTCCTACTACCTTTTTTGCGGATGTAGCAACATATTGTGCAATGGTTCCAGTTCCTGTATAAAGGTCGTACACCAAATCATTTTCTGTAATTTGGGCCAATTCTTTTGTTTTGCGGTACAATACTTTTGCTTGTTCACTATTGGTTTGGAAAAAGGATTTTGCTCCAATTTTAAAATAGAGTCCATCCATTTCTTCCATAATATGATCTTTTCCGTTATAGCAAACTACCTCTTGGTCGTACATGGTATTGTTTGCTTTTTGGTTGATGATGTACAATAAAGAAGTAATTTCTGGGAAAGAAGTTTTAATGTGTTCCATCAGCAAATTGATGTTCTTTTCATCTTTTTCGTAAAACTGAACCAAGACCATTAAATCATTTGTGGAAGAAGTTCGAATCATTAGGTTTCTTAATAATCCTTCCTGATTTCTGATGTCAAAATAAGTTAGTCCGTTTTCATCAGCAAATTGTTTTACCGATAAACGAATAGCGTTTGAGGGTTCTTTTTGTAGATGACAATTGTTTAGGTTGATGACTTTATCAAACATACCCGGAACATGAAATCCTAAAGCATCTTTATCTGCAATATCTGCTTCCGACTGTACTTCTTCTGTGGTTAGCCATCTTTTGTTGGAGAAGGTGAATTCCATTTTATTTCGGTAAAAATATTCATTATTACTTCCTAAAATTTCTTCATGTTTTGGTAGTTCAATCCCTCCAATTCTTTTCAGATTGTTGAGTACTTGCGTTTGTTTAAAATCTAATTGGGATTCGTACTTCATGTTTTGCCATTTGCAACCACCACAAGTTCCAAAATGTTCGCATTTAGGCTCTGTTCTCCTATCAGAATAAGTATGGATTTTCTCAATACGGGCTTCCCAAAATTTCTTTCGTCTTTTAAAAACTACAATATCACAAATATCTCCGGGTACACCTCCTTGTACAAATATGGCTCTACCATCATGTTTGGCTACTGATTTTCCTTTGCTGGCCGTGTCAATTATCTCAATGTTTTCAATTAAAATTGGTTTTCTTCTTTTTTGTCTTGCCATAACTAAAAACTAAAAATCAACTTGGCATTTATTTGCCTTGCTGTTAGGTAATTTGGTACGGCATATTGTCTACCACTAATATCAGAAACCCAAAGGTAAGAAACAGTATTATTTATTTGCAAAAGGTTGAACACTTCCAAACTCAGCCATATAGAATTAAAATGTTTAAAGAATCCTTTTTTCTTTTCCCCTTCTTTTATTATCTCTTTTGAAAAGCCAATATCCACTCTTCTGTAAGGCGGTATGCGCAAAATATCTTGGTGTTTTTCTGATTTTGGAGGCCCAAAAGTAAGCCCTGTTCCATATACCAAATTTAGGTGCATTTTATAGCTTGGGTTTCTAGGAATATAATCCTGAAAAAACAAGGAAAAATTTACTCTTTGGTCAGTAGGGCGGGGGATAAAACCTGCTTCTTTCTTATTACCATTCGCATCTGTATAATAGTCGCCAACAATATCTTCTTCTGTTTTCATTACCGATAAACTTGCCCATGATTCTATTCCGGGAACAAACTCACCATTTATTTTCATATCAATTCCGCCAGCATAGCCATTTGAAACCTCATTAGGTAAATACCGGATTCGTACATTATCTACTTTATAAGGAATCAAATTTTCCAATTGCTTGTAGTAAATCTCACTCACCCATTTAAAAGGTCTTCCCCAACTATAAAACAAATAGTCTGCACCCAATATATAGTGTGTCGATTTCTGTGCTTTTATATCTCTATTGATATTTCCATCAAAATCCCTTAGTTCTTTATAAAAGGCCGGTTGATAATAAATTCCTGCTGCCCCTTTAAAAACCACATCTTTTTCCCAATTTGGAATATAAGAAACAGATATCCTAGGGCTAAGGATTAGCTCCTCATTAAAACTCCAATAATTTCCTCTCATTCCACTTGTGAGCGAGAAGTTGCCAATATCCTTGGCGTACTGTATATAAGCAGAGTTTCTAAAAGAAGATAAATTGATGGTAGTTTTCAGTAAATCATTTACTGATACTATAAGTGGCGGTTGTAAATTCGGATTTTCATACCCAACAGAATCAGGCGTATGTGGAAGCGTAAAGCCAGCAGAATCAATTAAATTCCATTCGCTTATTTTGTCTTCTATTTCTTCCCTCTGCATTCTAAACCCCCATTGTATATTTGCTTCTTTTTTATTGAAAATTCCACTATGTTGGAAATTTATTACTGTGGCATTCAAACTATTTCTGGCATGGTTAATATAAGTGCCAACCCCTCTGTTAAACTTTACATCTCCAAAATTCTCAGAGCCCAAACTATTATCCAATTGAAAGAGCCAATACTGCCCCATAATATCAAAGTTCTCCTGTTCAAATGTGCGGAAAGCAGAAGTCGTAAATTTTAATTGTAATTTCTCATTAGGATGGAAAGAAGTATTTAATGCCCCAAAATAAGTTTTGTAAGTATCTATTTCTTGTCCATCAAAAAAGATGGTAAGTTTAAGCGCTTCATTTAGCGTACCAAACTCTGTATCTCTGTTCTCAGGAATCATTTGGTAAGTATTATTAGAAATATTTCCTAAGAAACTTACCGACCAATTGCTGCTAATATCAAACTTTAAAAAACTTTGCACATCTGTAAAAACTGGTTTGTAGTCGGCTTCTGTATCCAAACTTCCTAAAATATATTGTGTGGTTTTTCTCCTTATCCCTGTAAGAAAGGAGAAACGATTATTTTTGCTTGTGCCTTCAAAATGAGCTGAGCCACCGAGCAATGATAAGTTTGCAGAGGCACCAAATCGTTTTGGATTTTTGTATTTTATATCCAATACAGAGGACATTTTATCTCCATATTTTGCATCAAATCCTCCTGCCGAAAATAGTATGCTTCCCACCAAATCAGGATTAATAAAACTGAGTCCTTCTTGCTGTCCGGAACGAACTAAAAAAGGGCGATACACCTCTATACCATTTACATACACTAAATTTTCATCAAAATTTCCTCCTCTTACAGAGTATTGTGAGCTCAACTCATTGGCAGAACTAACCCCTGGAAGTGTTTTTAAAAGAGCTTCCACACCACCAGCTGAGCTTGGAATAATTGCGGCATGTTTTGGTTTTATTCTTGTTAGGGTTTTCTTTCTGCTTTGCTTGTCCTGAATTATTATCTCATCTTTTATAAAACTTTGCTTTATCATTTGTTGGTTCAGCACATAATCTTGCCCCATTTTAAGCATAGGAATTCTAATCTTAATCGGCTCATAACCAATAAAAGTAAAACTAATTATAAAGGATCGGTTTGCTTTTAAGTTGAGTTGATATTCTCCTTTTTCATTAGTGCTACTTCCCATTTGTTTCCCAATTACAGAAACATTTACTGCCTCAATTGGGTTGTTATTTTTATCGGTTACTATTCCTTTCAATGTTTGGGCAAACATTAATTTTGGAAGAAAGAAAATAAGTATGAAAATTCGTTTTAGCATTTGGTTGGCAAATTTAATCTTTTCGTTTGAAGTCGCCATCTCTCCATGCTTGAATAAATTTAGCCCAAGCAAAAGGGTTTAATATAGGAATTAAGGTAGGGTTTCCCATCATGATGTACTGTTGCTGTTCCATATCATTCATAAAATACTTGAAATTTTCTTTTCCATCATTTGGCATTTGAGCAATCATAATATCTACAAAGGCATTATCTATATTCTTTTTTGCTCTTTCAATCGCATCATCTGGAATGTCAGCTGTAAGAAACGCTTGCTTAAATTGATCTCTACTTGGCCAAGGATATACCTTTGTTTCTTTTAGCATTATAGTATCTGGTTCTAATTTTTGTACTACTGTTATAAAATTTTCATTTGTCAGTTTTGGAACAATATATGTTGCCTTTTTATAGCCCAAACAAGAAAAAACAATGGTATCTCCTTTATTGGCAACAAGAGAAAAATAACCATAAAAATCACTTATTGTTCCTTTTTGATAATTTTTAATAAGGACATTAGCAAAAGGGATTGTAAGCAAGCTATCGGTAGATACAAGTATGCCCGTAAGTTGTATACTTTTATCTTGCGAAAAGGCAGAAAAGCAAATTGGAAAAAGGAAAATTAGTAGTAAATTCTTCATAATAAAAAGCAACCAAAAATAAATTAATTTCGATTGCTATTCCTAAAACACAGAAACTTCTTTTATATTGTTTTTATTTACCTTATTTTTGCAATCAAATTTATGAAGAAAGAATATTTTATATCAGCATTTCTTATTCCAATTTTCTATGTAATAGTCGGTATTATTTTTATATTCTTTCCTGAGTTGCCTCAAACAGATATTTCACCAAATAATTTAGATAATAAGCTGGCTTTACTTTTCACACAGGAAGTAGGGGCTTTGTTTGTTATTATTGCTCTTTTAGTTTGGCAAATTCATAATAAATCAAAAGAATTGTACTCAGCACTCAATGGTACTATGATAGTAGTAATGATACTATTATCACTTATTGAGCCCTATTTTTATTCTTACACAAAAGCCCCAGAACTTTTAGTAATCTTATTAATAAACTTGTTTTTTATATTTCTTTTATTATATGAAAGGCGCCCTAGAAAATTATGAAAAAAATATTAGTAGTTTGTACAGGTAATTCTTGCCGTTCGCAAATGATGGAGGCATGGATTAGAAAATTTGCTGGTGATAAGGTGCAAGTATTTAGTGCTGGTACAAAGCCAGAAAATGTAAATACAAAAGCCATACATGTAATGAAACTATCTGGCATTGAGATTTCGCATCATAAATCTAATTTGGTAGATGAAGTTATTAATATGGATTTAGATTTTGTTATTACCGTATGTGATCAGGCAAACGAGAATTGTCCTTATTTCCCTACAGTTGCAAAGAAAATTCATAAAAGTTTCCCTGATCCAGCAAAAGCAAAAGGTACGGAAACCGAGATTTTGACAGTTTACAGAGATGTTCGGGATTCTCTTAAAGAATTCGCTATGGATTTTGTAGAGAAAGAATTAGGAATTCTTGTAAGGAAAGAGATTTTGTCTTGGTTTGAAATTCCTGTTTTGGATTTTAATAGAGCAATGCAGTTTTATCAAAATGTAATGGAAATAAAAATTCAAGAATTAGAATTTGCAGGCATACAGCATGGATTTTTTGAACATTCTTATGGAGGAGTAAATGGTGCGATAGTCAAAGGAGAAGGAGAGCCGTCCAACAAAGGTACTCTTCTTTATTTTAATGGTGGAGAGGATTTGAATAAGTACCTGAAAAATGTAGAAAAGCAAGGAGGGGAGATATTGAAAGAAAAAACGCTTATTTCTGATGATATCGGTTATTTTGCTTTGTTTTTAGATACGGAAGGAAATCGTTTGGGGATTTGGTCAAAAAACTAACGAATAAATTCTGCATTATAAACTGTGGTATTGTTTAGTTTATCTATTACCTCTAATTTGAAAATATGTTTTCCTTTTTCTAATTTCTTCTGTATTTTATAAGTCAATAATTTTCTTTTATAGTCGTATTCCATCAAAATCCATTTTCCATCAATTTCAGCTCTATAAGTTTTAATGCCACTTTCTTTATCTTCTATGGTGCATTTGATAGTTTTTTGAGTATTCAGCTTTTTTCCAGGATAAATATTTACGCCTTTAATAGTAGGATTAATAGTGTCTGCAACAATACAAAAATCTCCAAATTCTCGAACTTTTGCCGATAACATTCCATTTCGCCAAAACCCTCCCATATACCAGAAACGATTATTATCATCAACTTTGGCAATATAAGCTTTGTCTTTTAGTTTTTCTGGAACTTTTCCCCTTATCGAAATTACAAACTTTTTATGAATGGGCACAAAATCATGGTGAGCATGATGCACTTTTCCAAAAACCCCTTTTATAGAATCTTTCTCAAAGTATTCAAAGTTGAAATCTTTATATAAAGAATAACTTTCCATGTGGAGTTGAAAATCGTTTTCTTTAAATATATTGGGTTTCATATAGCTAAAGTATTGAGAAAAAGGAGCAAAAAGAATTGCTTTCTCATTTTCAGTCTTAGTAGTTATGCTATTTACTTCAAAAGATAAATTTGATGTATTGTTGTAAATATCCTTTACCTGAAATTGCACTAAATGAGTAGTATCATCTTTAAATTCAAACACTCCTTTTTTTATCATTTCTTTATACACAGAAAGGCGATTGTTTGGTAATTTATAACATCTATGAAATTTTGTTCTGCTTATTTTCTTCTCTTTATAATCGATATGAGCATTTAGATATCTACTTTCTGCAAAATCGAATTCATCCATTTGGAAATGATAAATCAAATTGCTATCTACAAAAAGCTTAATAGAATAAACTCCGTTTTTATTGTACGCCCCATTTAGCTTGTCAAAGGTAGAAATGCTAAAAGCAACTTTACCTTTTACCGTAGGCGTTGTTCCGCTTAAAGTGTATTTTCCCCCACTATTTTTAAGGTTAAAACTTTTTTCTATTTTTTGTCCATTCACTTCTCCATCAATAGGGTATATTTTAATTTTACTAATTGTTGGTTTAATATCATCAATAATATCAAAGCCAAATTGTAGCGGATTTATTGGGTGTTCTGTTTTTGTATTACGAATTTCAAAATGAAGATGTGCCCCAGCACTTCCTCCTGTATTTCCTGAAAGGGCTATCACTTCACCTTTTTTAATTTGAAACTTATCTTTTGGAGGGTAAAGCTGGATTTCATAACTTTCTTTTTTGTGCTGGTTTTCTATAACATAATCGTTAATAGCCTTGTTAAAATCCTTTAAATGTGCATAAACGGAAGTGTTTCCATCAGGATGCGTGATATAAAGAGCTTTACCATACCCCCAAGTAGAAACCTTTATTCTAGAGACATATCCATCAGCAATAGAATATACTTTTTGCCCCTGAACTCCTTCTGTTTTTATATCAATCCCAGAATGAAAATGATTACTTCTTAACTCCCCAAAGGTGCCAGAAAGTAGTAGTTTAAAATCAAGCGGAGGGTGGTAATCCTGTGCTAAGATGGAAGTGCATAAAACACTAAAAATGATATAAAAGAAAATGTTTTTAAAACTCATTACTACCTTAAAAATTAGGGTTTGTGTAAAAGATGACAAATATAACATCAAAAAAGCACAGAAAGTATAAAGAAAAACCTAAATTTGTAACAATAATTTTTAACAATAAAATGGAAGCAATTGTTGATAGTTTGGCAGTTAAGATAAAAAAGTTAATATCTTTGTATGGTAAAGCTAAACAAAAGGTGGGAGTAGTCGTAAATGAAAACGAAAAACTTAAAGAAGAACTTGCCAAAAAACAAGAAACTGTTGAAAAATTAGAAGAAAAGATAAAAGTAATTAAGATTTCAAAGTTGGTATCAATAGATAAAGAAGATAATAAAAAAACGAAACAAAAAATAAATGAATATGTGCGGGAGATTGATAAATGTATTGGATTGTTAAATAAATAGAAAGCAGTTTTTGATGAGTAAATTATCAATAAAAATAAATATTGCAGGTAGGATTTATCCTATGAAAATTGAAAGAGATTCGGAAGAGGGGATAAGAAAATCAGTAAAGGTAATTGAGGAAAGATTAAAATTTTACCAGCAAAATTACGCAATAAAGGATAAGCAAGATTTACTAGCTATGTGCCTTATTGAGTTTGCAGCAAAGTACGAAACTGTTAAAGATAAAAAAGTGATAGAAGATGATGGCATGGAAGTTCAATTAAAGATGCTTGACTCTCTTTTAGCAGACAATATTTAAGTTCTTTTACATAAAATAAATTACCCGCATTAATTAAAACTGTTAAACTCAACAGATAAAATATTGGAGTTTGACTCATTAAGTTCAGAGTAGGCCTCAACCATTATTGGTTTCTAATTTATTAGAACAGTGGACATTCGATATTTAATGGCAGGCTCCACCCATGCTAAAATGGAGTTTAACAAATAGTTGGTGTGGGTTTTTTATTAATTAAAACTAAAGAAGAAAATGGAAATAATGATAATAATAGTAATAATTGCTTTTTTGATAGGTGGTGGAATTTCGTATTTTGTGTTTAATAATATGGCACAAAACAAAGGAAATGTAATAATAAAAGAGGCAAAAAAAGAAGCAGAACAAATAAAAAAAGAAAAACTTCTGCAAGCCAAAGAAAAGTTTTTGGAGCTAAAATCAGAGCATGAAAAGGTTATAAATAAAAAGAATTTTGAAATTGCTAAAATTGAAAACAGAGTAAAGGATAAAGAATATTCTTTATCTACAAAGTTAGGAAAAACAAATGAAAAAGAGAAAGAATTAGAACAACAAAAAAGCAATCTTTCTCAACAAAAAGATGTCCTACAAAAAAAGCAAGATGAACTTGCTAAATCACACAAGAAACAAGTTGAGCAACTTGAAGTTATCTCCAAATTATCGGCTGAAGAGGCAAAAGAACAATTGATTGAAGCCCTAAAAGATGAAGCAAAAACAAAGGCATTGGAAATTATTCAAGAAACAATTGAAGATGCAAAACTCACTGCTAATCAAGAGGCAAAAAAGATTGTAATCCAGAGTATTCAAAGAACAGCAACCGAACAAGCTATAGAGAATGCTGTTTCTGTTTTTAATATTGAAAGTGATGACATAAAGGGGAGAATTATTGGAAGGGAAGGTAGAAATATCCGAGCTATTGAAGCAGCAACTGGAGTAGATATTGTAGTAGATGATACGCCAGAGGCAATTATTATTTCTTGTTTTGACTCTGTTAGAAGAGAAGTTGCACGATTATCTTTGCATAAATTAGTAACTGATGGCAGAATTCATCCTGCAAGAATTGAAGAGGTTGTAAGAAAAACAGAAAAAGAAATAAATCAGGAGATTATTGAAATTGGTAAAAAAACAACTATTGATTTAGGAATTCATGGGCTTCATCCTGAACTTATTAGAATGGTAGGAAGGATGAGATATCGTTCTTCTTATGGACAAAACCTTCTACAGCATTCTAGAGAAACTGCTAACCTTTGTGCTACTATGGCAGCTGAATTAGGTCTTAATGTGAAAATGGCAAAAAGGGCTGGGCTTTTGCACGATATTGGTAAAGTCCCAGAAGATAATGCAGAAACTCCACATGCTTTATTAGGTATGCAATTGGCTGAAAAATATGGAGAAAAACCAGAAGTTTGTAATGCGATAGGCGCACACCATGATGAGATTGAAATGACATCCTTACTCTCTCCAATTATTCAAGTTTGTGATGCAGTTTCAGGGGCAAGACCTGGAGCTAGAAGGCAGCAACTAGACTCTTATATAAGCAGAATAAAAGAATTAGAAGAAACAGCATTAGCTTATCCTGGGGTATTAAAATCCTACGCAATTCAAGCAGGAAGAGAGTTAAGAGTAGTAGTGGAAAGTGAGAAAGTAACGGATGCAGAGGCGACTAAGTTGTCTTTTGAAATTTCAGAGAAAATACAAAATGAAATGACTTATCCAGGGCAAGTAAAAGTTACTGTTATTAGAGAAACAAGAGCAATTAGTTATGCTAAATAAATACTAGTTTTATAGCATTTCAAGTACACTAACTATCAATCTATCCACCGTTTGCTTATAGTTTTTACTGTGTTGTTTGGTAATTCTATTTCCAATTATTGCACAAATAGTAAGGGTATTGTGTCCAAGAGTTTTTCCTAAAAAATAAAGGGCTGAAGTTTCCATTTCGAAATTAGTTATCCTATTTTCCTCAAAATTAAAAGTATTCATTTTTTGATGTAAATCCTCAATAGCCGGCTTTATCCTTAACTCTCTGCCTTGTGGGGCATAAAAACCTGGAGCAGTAGCAGTAATTCCACTATTAAAGCTAGAAAATTGTTCTAACAATTTGTTACTTGCACTAACTATATATGGATTTGCTAAATTCTTGGGCCAATTACTGTGTGCGGAAAATGCACTGCTCATTTTTTCATCTATAATATTCTCTGATTTGTAGAAATGGGCAAGTCCATCAAAGCCAAGCCCATGAGTTGCCATTAAAAAACTATCCACTTCCACATCTTTTTGCAAAGCCCCAGAAGTTCCCAATCGAATAATGTTTAGTGATTTTTTTTCAGGATTTATTGTTCTTGTGTCAAAATCTATATTTACTATAGCATCTAATTCGTTTAGAACAATATCAATATTATCTGTTCCTATTCCTGTAGAAAGTGCTGAAATTCTTTTACCATTGTACTCTCCAGTATGAGTTACGAATTCTCTGTTCTCAATTTTATGATCTATTGTATCAAAATGTTTTGATATTTGCTGAACTCTTGATTGATCTCCAACAATTAAAATGTCATTAGCAATCTCATTTTTAGATAAGTTAAGGTGATATATATTTTTTTCAGGATTAAGTATTAATTCTGTATCTTTAATGACTTTCATAAATAATGTATTAGATTTGCAAAATCAAAAATAACAAATTATGTCAATAGTAACTAGTAAAATTTTAATTCCTACAGGTTTTTCTGATCAATCAATGATTGCTCTTGGGCAAGCCTTTAATTTGGCGAAAATTAAGAAATCGGAGATTATTCTACTTTCGGTAATTGAAGATCAAAATATGATTGAGTCCCTATTTTTAGATGATAAAACCCATGAGTTACAGCAAAAGGTAAATGATAAATTGGTTGAGGTAGGTAAAGAGTATGCCGAAAAATATGGTGTTCATGTAGAAACTATGGTTGCTAAGGGGAGAGTTTATGAAAAAATAATTGATGTTGCTGAAATGGTAAACGCTAACTTAATTGTAATGGGAACTAATGGAACGCCAAAAGGAGTTATAAAAAAAGTGATTGGTTCGAATGCCGAAAGGGTTGTTCGCTTAGCTCATTGCCCTGTTATTACTATTAAGGGTAAAGACCATAAAGACGGTTGTGAGAATATTATTTTACCACTTGATTTAGAAAAACAAACTAAAGAAAAAGTTACAATTGCTATTGAATATGCTCGATATTGGAATTCTGCTATTAGAATAGTTTCGGTTTTATTAAGAGACAATAATGATGTAAAGCAACATCTTCTTAGAAATTTAAAACAAGTAGAAGGATTTATCAATAATGCGGGATTAAGGTGTAGTGCAGAACTCCTAGAAGGAGAGAAAAATAAAAGCTTGGCGCAATCTATTTTAGATTATGAGAAAAAATTTGAATCAGATTTAATCCTGATAATGACAAGGCAAGAAGATGTGTTTTCTAATAAATTAGGAACTGCCGCTAGAGAAATTATTTATCAATCCGAAATTCCAGTAATGAGCATCAAACCACACGAAAGAGAAAATACGCCTTCCCCTTTTACATATTAAGGAAAATAGTTTTTGATGTTTTTCTCTGAAGAAAGTAAACGGTTTGCTATAAAAAATAGGTCAGATATTAAGGGATAAAAAAATGACGATTTCTACAGCTGAAAGTTGCACTTCTGGAAGTTTAGCCACAATTTTAACTTCTTTTCCTGGTAGCTCTGATTATTTTGAGGGAGGAATTATTGCCTATTCTAATAAAGTAAAAATAAATCAACTTGGGGTATCAGTTGATGATATTCAAAAGTATTCTGCTGTATGTGAAAAAGTAGCAAAGCAAATGGCTGAAGGAGTAAGGGCTAATCTAAAAACAGATTATGCAATTGCCACAACAGGTTATGCTGGACCAAAAGGAGAAAGAGTTGGGCAAGTTTTTGTTGCATTAGCAAGCTCTAAAAAAACCATTATAAAAGAATACTTCTTTAAAGGAAATAGGAAGGAAATAATTTATAAAGCAGTCTGTGAAACTTTAGCTATCTTACTTAGAGAAATAAAAAACTAAAAAATACACTTAATAAAAAGAAAACTAATTATATTTGCAGCCCAAAAATAAAGAGAAAATGTCAAGAATTTGTCAAATAACAGGAAAGAAAGTGATGGTGGGAAACAATGTTTCTCATGCCAAAAACAGAACAAAAAGAAAGTTCTATCCTAATCTTCAAACAAAGAAATTTTATATTCCAGAAGAAGATAAATGGATTACACTTAAGGTTTCAGCAAATGCTATTAGAACTATTAATAAAAATGGAATTTCTGCTGTTTTGGCTGATGCTAAAGCAAACGGAAATACATTAATTTAATTCCTAATGATTAGTTTTTAAAAAGTTGCTATCTTTGATGGCAACTTTTTTTGTTTTATAACTTAAAATTAATCACAATGAAAAATTTATTTAAAATATCAGCTGTTTTATTGTTGGCTGTATTATTTACTGTTTCTTCTTGTAAAAAAGATGAGCAAATTATTGAAGGATGTACGGATAGTTCGGCAATGAACTATCAGTCTTTAGCAACAAGCAATAACGGAAGTTGTGAGTTTGCTTATGAAATTGCACAAGGAGATTGGGGAATAAATTCTCAGTGCGATTCAGTATCTATTAGTATCCCTTTGCTTGGAGATTTTGAGATTCCTATGGCAGATATGTTTCCTGATAGCGTGGTGATTGGTGGGGAGGGTAATCAGAAAGTTTCTATTGATATAAATGGCAGTAAAATATTTGCTGATATTGATTATAATGGAATTATTACTGTTGAAAAGCAAACAATATCAATGGAATTGGAAGAGCTTGGAGGTACCCAATTAGATGTTGAGGTTTCTGGAAATGGAATTATAGAATCGGCTACAAAAGGAAATTTAGATTTACACTTATCATTTTCGGTTTTATCCATTCCGGCTGATTCCAATTGTGAAATAGTTTTTAGTCGATAATTAAATAAAAAATAATTTTAACCCAATTTATATTGGGTTTTTTTATGAAAAAAATAATCAGTATATTGATGATGTTTTTTGTGTTTTCAATTCAAGCACAAGAATTTAGTAGAAAGGATTCATTAAGAGGAAATTTAACGCCAGTCCGCACATGTTATGATGTTACATTTTATAATTTGTTTTTGATTATTGATATTCCAGAAAAATCCATTGAAAAATCATATAATGAAATACATTTTACAGCTACTGAAAGCTTTGAAACTTTTCAAATTGATTTGGCGAATAATTTGGATGTAATGAAGATAGAATTTGAGGATGGAGAACTGAAATTTAAAAGAGAATTTGATGCGGTTTTTGTTTACTTTCCAAGAATTATAAACAAGCAAGAACAAACAAAAATAAAAGTTTGGTATGCTGGCTATCCAAGAGAGGCGGTTAACGCTCCTTGGGATGGCGGTTTTTCTTGGGAAAAAGATAAAAATGGAAAGGATTGGATTGGGGTTTCTTGTCAAGGATTGGGCTCTAGCACATGGTGGCCTTGTAAAGACCATCAATCAGATGAACCAGATAGTATGCGAATTACTTGCTGTGCAAAATATCCGAACAAAATAATAGCTAATGGTAATTTAAGAAAGGATACCGCTATCTGGAGTAATTATCTAGAGTGTTGGCTTAACCAAAGTGAATGGTTTGTTTCTTATCCAATCAATAATTATAATGTTACGCTCAATATTGGTGATTACACTCATTTTTCTGATGAGTATGTTTCAGATAAAGATACTCTACAATTGGATTATTATGTTTTAAGTGGAAATGAAGAAAAAGCAAAAGAGCATTTTAAACAAGTAAAACCAATGATGAGTTGTTTTGAAAATTATTTTGGAAAATATCCTTTTTGGAATGATGGTTATGCACTTGTTGAAACACCTTATTTAGGCATGGAGCATCAATCAGCTATTGCTTATGGAAATGATTATTTACCAGGATATCATGGTAGTACTTCATTTATTGATGGTCTTACTTTTGATTTTATTATTGTGCATGAAAGTGGGCATGAATGGTGGGGGAATTCAATTACTACAAATGATATTGCTGATATGTGGGTTCATGAAGGATTTTGTACTTACTCAGAAGTGTTGTATGTGGAGTGTATGTATGGTTATGATGCTATGTTAAGTTATGTGAATAATCAGAAACGATCTGTAAGAAATGACAAGCCAGTTGTTGGGCATTATCATGTGAATCATGAGGGGAGTAGTGATATGTATAATAAAGGGTCGTTAATGTTGCATACACTTAGAAGTTTAATTGATGATGATAAATTATGGTTTGAGATTATTATGGGAATCTCTAATGATTTTAAGTATCAAACAATAGATGGGCAAGATATTATTGATTATATCAATGAAAAAAGTGGAAAGGACTTTAAAGTTTTCTTTAATCAATATTTGGAAAATAAAGAAATTCCTGAATTTCAATACAAATTAATAAAAAACGGAAGAGATATAACTTTGATGTATAGATGGGATGCAATTGCTAAATTTGATATGCCGATACTGATTAATACTGGATTAGAAGATTTTTGGATTTATCCAAATAACAATTGGAAAGAGAGAAATTTGGGTAAATTTGATATGTACGATTTTAGAGTTGTAGCTGAGCTGTTTTATATAAATATTAAAAAGATAAAATAATATTTGTATTTTATTTATTTTGATTAAATTTGCAGCCCAATAAATTATAAGAAAATGGCAAAGAAAGGAAATAGAGTTCAAGTTATTTTAGAATGTACTGAGCATAAGGCAAGCGGATTGTCAGGGACTTCTCGATACATTACAACTAAGAATAAAAAGAATACACCAGATAGAATGGAATTGAAGAAATTCAACCCTATCATGAGAAAAATGACTGTTCATAAAGAAATAAAATAAAAGAAAATGGCAAAGAAAACAGTAGCGTCACTGCAAAAAAAAGGAGCAAAAGCTTTTACAAAAGCTATAAAAATGGTAAAAAATGAAAAGGGTTCGTATTCATTCAAATCTGAAATTTTACCAAAAGACAAGGTAAACGATTTTTTAGCTAAAAAATAAATTTATTTTAGGTTAAGTTTAAAGCTTCTTTCTATTTTTGAAAGGAGCTTTTTCTATTTATTAAAGCATATAATTATGGGTATATTCGGTTTTTTTTCAAAAGATAAAAAAGAGAAACTTGATAAGGGTTTAGAAAAAACAAAGGAGAATGTTTTTGGTAAATTATCACGAGCAGTTGCGGGTAAATCAACTATTGATGAACTAGCGCTTGATGATATTGAGGAAGCATTAATTACCTCAGATATTGGAGTAGAAACTACTCTTAAGATTATTGAGAAATTAGAAGAAAGAGTAGCTAAGGATAAATACATAAATACTTCTGAATTAAATAGTTTTTTGAAAACTGAGATTTCATTATTAATGAAAGATAGTTATGATGAAATCCCAAAGGTAGATGGGCCTTATGTAATTATGGTAGTTGGTGTGAATGGTGTAGGAAAAACTACAACTATTGGAAAGTTAGCTCATCAGTTTAAACAACAAGGTAAAAAAGTAGTATTAGGTGCAGCTGATACTTTTCGTGCAGCAGCAGTGGATCAGTTAGTAATTTGGGCTGATAGAGTAGAAGTTGAAATTGTAAAACAAGATATGGGTTCTGATCCAGCATCAGTTTGTTTTGATACTTTGCAGTCCGCCAAAGCAAGTGGTGCTGATGTAGTGATTATTGATACAGCAGGAAGGTTGCACAATAAAATCAATTTGATGAACGAATTGACTAAGATAAAGAATGTAATGAAAAAAGTAATCCCTGAAGCTCCACATGATGTAATGTTGGTGTTAGATGCATCAACAGGTCAAAATGCTATTGAACAGGCAGCTCAGTTTACTAAAGCAACAAAAGTAAATTCTTTGGCGCTTACCAAATTAGATGGTACTGCAAAAGGAGGGGTAGTTATTGGTATTTCTGATCAGTTTCAAATTCCTGTAAGGTATATTGGCGTAGGAGAAGGAATGGAAGATTTACAAGTGTTTAATAAAAATGAGTTTGTGGACTCACTATTTAACTAAACAGAAGTTAGACCGCTACGCTTTTAGATAATAGATATGATAAAAAGAAAAAATGCTGTCATCCTGAATGTAATGAAGGATCTCGTTTTTGAACATTTTTACAATTTAATGATTAAATAATCTATTGAGTTTTTATTCTTTCTCCTGATTCCTTTAAAATATGAGAACAAAATCAACAAAGAAAAATAAGATTAATGTCATCACATTGGGCTGCTCCAAAAATGTGTATGATTCAGAAGTGTTGATGGGGCAATTGACTGCAAATAAAATGGAGGTTGAGCATGAATCTGAAAAAGAGGATGCTAATATTGTTGTGATTAATACTTGTGGTTTTATTGATAACGCAAAGGAAGAGTCCGTCAATACAATACTAGAACAAGCAGAGCGGAAAGAGGCAGGAATGATTGATAAACTCTATGTTACGGGTTGTCTATCAGAAAGATATAAGCCAGATTTAGAAAGAGATATTCCAAATGTTGATCAGTATTTTGGAACTACTGATTTGCCCAAATTATTAAAGGTTTTAGGTGCTGATTATAAGCATGAGTTATTAGGAGAAAGGTTAACTACAACTCCTAAACACTATGCCTATTTAAAAATTGCTGATGGCTGTGATAGACCTTGTTCTTTTTGTGCAATTCCTCTTATGAGAGGGAAACATAAATCTACTCCTATTGAACAATTAGTAATTGAGGCTAAAAACTTAGCTAAAAATGGCGTTAAAGAATTAATTCTTATTGCTCAGGATTTAACTTTTTATGGTTTAGATATTTATAAAAAGAGAAGGCTAGCTGATTTGCTTATTAAGCTTTCTAAGGTTGAAGGAATAGAATGGATTCGTTTGCATTATGCTTTTCCAACAGGATTTCCGCAAGATGTATTGGATGTGATTAGAGATAATGATAAGGTGTGTAATTATATTGATATTCCTTTGCAGCATATTAATGATGAGATTTTAAAATCCATGAAAAGAGGAACTTCTCATCAGAAGACTAATGACTTGTTAAAAGCGTTTAGAGAAAAAGTGCCAAATATGGCAATTCGTACTTCTTTAATTGTGGGGTATCCTGGTGAAACTCAGGAGAGGTTTCAGGAACTAAAACAATGGGTGCAGGATACAAAGTTTGATAGACTAGGAGTATTTACTTATTCGCATGAAGAAAATACTTCTGCTCATGTTTTGGAGGATGATGTTTCTGATGAAATTAAAAAAGCAAGGCAAGAAGAAATTATGGACTTGCAAACTCATATTTCTTGGGAATTGAATCAAAAGAAAATAGGAAAGACTTTTAAAGTATTGTTCGACCGTAAAGAAGGGGATTATTTTATTGGGCGTACTGAATTTGACAGTCCTGATGTGGATAATGAAGTATTAATAAAAGCAACTGATACTTATATAAGAATGGGTGATTTTGCTAATGTGAAAATTGAAAAAACCGACCATTTTGATTTGTATGGAGTAGTTGTTTCCTAAAAATCCCTCACCAACATAACAGAATAAGCATATTTATTAGCCAACTGATTGCCGTGCAAGTAGCGGTAAATTGGGAAGTCTCCTAGTACAGAAAGATTCCATTTTTGGGCAATGGTATAATTAATTTGAGGAGCAATATACAATTGAGAACCCCCAGTAGTAATCATTTCTATTTCTCCCCAATTGTCTTTTTGTTTGTATTCTCCTCTAAGCTGCAGTATTCCCATCCAATTTTGGTTGATGGATTTTGCAGCAAACAATGAACTGTAATAGGCATTTCCGTAACGATAGGATTCTACATTATAACCATTTGTTTCTAGTCGGTTAATCAAAAATAAATGCCACCCACTTTTAATGAATCCTTTGTACAAAAAAGTTTGAGCCACCAAACCATAAGCCATTGTAGAGGGTTGAATATCTAGTGGTAAAGGAATATCATCTTCCATTTTATATTCTTGCGAAAAAGGTATTTTACCACCTAATGATGCCGTAAATTCTACTTCATTAGTTGTGTGTTTGTAGAGTTGCGTTTTTACAGAAATTACGATATTACTGAGTCCAGAAGTAGTTTTTGTAGAACTCTTGTCGGCAGCATCTACTAAATATTGTGTTTTGTGCAGAAAATAACCTAACTCTGCTTCTACATTTATTTTTTCAGCCAAACCATAACTAATGGTGCTTCCGAAAAAACTAAAATCGGCTTCTTTCAAATTCATCATGTTTTCCACAGGCTCACTACCACTATAACGGGTATCGGAAAAACTATAACGATAATAGGAAATAGTCCGTAAAGTATTTTCAGGCACAATACCCATATTGGTAGAGCCGCCCACAGGATTTCCTGGTGAACAACATTGGCTCAATCCTACAATTGGAAGACTTAGTAAAAGAATAATCAGATAACGCACCTTATTTTTGCTTGATGTATTTCACCCCATTTTGGATGTAGAAAGTTCCGATAGGTAAAGTATTTAAATCTTTTATTTCTTTTCCCAAAAGGTCAAAAATCCTGTTATCCATTTCTTTTGCGCCATTAATATTTTCAATTCCGGAAATAGTTTGTGTATAAATAACTCCAGTTGAACCACTATTGAAATCAAGGTGTAAATAAGTTCCTTCTACATTTATAACTACACTATAAATGCAGGAAGAGCAAGTAAAAGAGTAGTTCCAAGTATTTCCACCACTTGGAACGGAAGTTGTTTCAGAATAATGTATTCCATTTGCAGTATTCAAATTCAGGCTGAATTCGACAATATCATTCACCTCTACTAATAGAGAATCCTTTGAAAAACCATTACCCCCTACTTGTATGTAATGGGTAGTTTGTGCATTTACAGTTGCTACTAGAAATAGTAGTGCAATGAAAATTGTTTGTTTAATTGTTTTCATAATTTTATGTTTTTAGTTAGTATTAACAGCAATTATCACTACACGCTTTTGGGTCTAATTGAATAGGAGGACAAGGTATTGTTCCGTAAGAACAATAGACACAACAATCATCATTTATTGGTTTGAGAATTTCTTTACAGCCCTTACACTCATAAAACCATTGGCAAGAATCGGTTGGCATGATTTCTGTTTCTTTATGCCCACATTTTGGACAACAAATCTCTGAGTTTAATTCTACTTTATTGTTCATCTTTTATCCCTATTACTTTAAAACTTGTTTTTTTACTGATTACTTTTTTGATTTTCTTCAATGTTAATTGCTCATTATCATAAACGATAGTTGCTGTACCTTCTTTTGCTGATGAGGAGCAACTTATCACCCCTTTTGTATTGTTGAGTGCATGGTTGATGTGGTTTTCACAAGAGCCACAAGTCATTCCTTCAATGCTTAGTACTACTTTGCTGCTGTCTTCTGAAAATACACCTTGCTCTATTGGTGTATTATCATAAAAATTTCCTGAGAATGAAGGAAAGGATAACATGCCAATGGCAAAAATGCTTATGATAGTTAAAAAGGTTTTTGTTTCCATAAAATTGGTTTTTTGATTTATACAACAGTCTTTCTGTGGTTTTAGTTTTTGATACCAAGCATAGCCCAATACTAGTATTGTGAACCCTATTAAATAGGGACGAAACGGTTCCATCCAACTTAGATTGGTGGCTGCTCCAGTTCCTCCTGCAATAAGGGCTAAAAGCGGAACAATACAGCAAAGGGAAGAGGCAATGGCTGCAACTATTCCCGATCCTATTAGTGTCTTTTCTTTCATTATATAGCGATTGATTTTAACACTTCCCCTTTTTCAATGCGCTTAAAAATATCCTTAAAAAGATCCGCAAATTCAGCCGTTAAGTAATAATGAATAAGTGTTCCTTTTTTTATACCGTTTATAATACCTCTGTCTTTCATCTTTCGCAAATGTTGCGAGATGGCAGGAGCTTTCATAGCTAGTATATCACTCATGTCACAGACGCATAAGTTTGTATGCTGATTGAGTAAATACAAGATTTTTAATCGCACATTATTCCCCACTAAATCAAGGGCGCTTGCCATTAAATTAAGGTTATTTTCTACTGCATCAATTTGTTTTTTGCAATCATCAATCTGCTCCAAATTGGCAAATGCTCTAATGCAATTTTCTGCTTTTGTTTTCATAATGCAAATGTATATAAAATAATTTATTATTTAAGCAAATACTTAAATATATTTTTGTTTATATCAATAGTTAATACTATCTACTGCTTTTTGTATATTTTTGCCAAGATGAGAAGGATGAAAATTCCACATAAAAATACCAATAGTTTTTCAAAATTAGTTTTGGATTACTTGAATAAAGATGAGAAACTAAACTCTTTTGTTAATCATTTTCCATCTATTGAAAATTTTGAAAAGCAAATAAACGAAAAGCAGAATCATCCTGTAAATAGAAGTGTATTGGTTGAGGTTTTAAAAGAGCAAAACGCTAATTTTTCACTTTCAGAAAAAACGAAAAATAATATTGAGTCTCTTCTAAATGAGAATACTTTTTCCATAACCACAGGGCATCAGTTGTGTTTGTTTACAGGGCCTTTATATTTTATTTACAAAATAATTTCTACTCTTAACTTATCAGAACAATTACAAGAAAAGTATCCTAATAATAATTTTATTCCTGTTTTTTGGATGGCTACTGAAGACCATGATTTTAAGGAGATAAATCACATCAATTTATTTGGTAAAAAGATAGTTTGGGATAGTAAGCAAAGTGGCGGGGTTGGAAAAATGAGTTTGAGGGGCGTTGAAAGCGTCTTAACTGAGCTAAAATCAATATTAGGAAATTCAGAAAATGCGGATAAATTAATCTCTCTTTTTGAAAAAACATATTTAAAACATAATAATTTAGCTGATGCCACTCGCTATTTGGTAAATGAATTGTTTGGAAAAAATGGTTTAGTGATATTGGATGGGGATGACAAAAGATTTAAAAAGCAATTTATTCCAATTATTAAAAAGGATATTTTAGTGCAAGGATTTGAAAAAACAATAACTGAATGCAGTAATGATTTAGCTGTAAATTATAAAACCCAAGCATTTGTTCGTTCAATCAAT
Organism: Flavobacteriales bacterium; assembly: GCA_014381465.1. Lineage (GTDB taxonomy): Bacteria > Bacteroidota > Bacteroidia > Flavobacteriales > BACL11 > DUAL01. The sequence goes on from JACNLP010000042.1 coordinate 116,689, forward strand.
TTTTTCAGGCTATCTGATGGGAGCAGGGAATTGATTAAAGGAGGTACTGATGAAAAAGAAATAGCTGAAAAGCCAGAAAAATTTAGCCCAAATGTGCTAATGCGCCCATTGTATCAAGAAATAATTTTGCCAAATATTGCTTATATTGGAGGTGGAGCAGAGGTGGCTTACTGGATGCAACTAAAAACTGCTTTTAAACAAGAGGAAATTCCATTTCCCATTTTGGTTTTGCGTAATTCAGCAATCTTATTAAATGAAAAGCAGATGCTAAAACTTAATAAATTAGGTATTGAAGTTGAAGATTTATTTTTAGAAGAAACAGAATTACACAAACAATATATTTTATCAGAAGCATCTTCTAAATTTTCTTTGGAAAAAGAAAAGAAAGAATTAGAGAAATTATTTTCAAAATTATTGAATAAAACAACAGATAAAAGTTTGCAATCTACCATAAAAGCAGAACAACAAAAGCAGTTGAAATCATTCCAGAAAATGGAACAAAAGCTATTGAAATTTGAAAAGAAAAAACATGAATCTGCACTGCAGCAAATCTCTAAATTAAAATCAAATTTATTTCCAAATAATTCTTTGCAGGAACGCTTTGATAATTTTATTCCTTATTATTTAAAAGATGGGGAAAACTTTATTGAAATGTTAAAAGATAATTTTGACCCTCTAGATACAAATTTTGTAGTTTTGTCGCACTAAAAATAACCGCTTAATGCAACACGAAAAAATACTAATTTTAGATTTTGGATCGCAATATACTCAGCTTATTGCTAGAAGAGTAAGGGAATTAAATATATATTCAGAGATTCATCCTTTCAATAAAATGCCTGAGATTGATGGCAGTTGGAAAGCAGTAATTTTATCAGGTTCACCTCATTCTGTTCGTGAAGAAAACGCTCCTATACCTGATTTAAGTGCTATTAAAGGTAAGTTGCCTTTACTTGGTGTTTGTTATGGCGCACAGCATTTGGCTCATGAGTTTGGTGGTGAGGTTTTGCCGTCTAATACAAGGGAATATGGCAGGGCAAACCTTTCATTTGTTGCTACTGAAAGTCATTTAATGAAAGGAGTTTCAGCCGACTCTCAAGTTTGGATGAGCCATGGAGATACAATAGCAACTATACCTGATAATTATAAAGTTGTTGCATCAACAAATGATGTAAAAGTTGCTGCTTATGAAATTGAAGATGAGCAAACTTATGCCTTACAATTTCATCCTGAGGTTTATCATTCAAAAGATGGTAGTACTATTCTAAAGAATTTTTTAGTTGATATTTGTGGTTTTTCACAAGACTGGACTCCTGCAACTTTTGTTGATGAAACAGTTGCTGAATTGAAAGAAAAAATTGGAGATGATAAAGTTGTTCTTGGTCTTTCTGGTGGTGTAGATTCTACTGTTGCGGCTGTACTTTTAAATAAGGCAATAGGTGAAAATTTATATTGCATTTTTGTAGATAATGGGCTTTTAAGAAAGGATGAATTTGAAAGTGTTTTGGAACAATACAAAGGAATGGGATTAAATGTAAAAGGGGTGAATGCAAAAGATCGTTTCTATGATGTGTTAGCTGGATTATCTGATCCTGAGAAAAAGCGTAAAGCAATTGGTAATAAATTTATTGATGTTTTTGATGATGAGGCACACAAAATAAAAGATGTAAAATGGTTGGCACAAGGTACAATTTACCCTGATGTTATTGAATCAGTTTCAGCAACTGGAGGGCCGTCTCAGACTATTAAATCCCACCATAATGTTGGTGGTTTACCTGATTATATGAAACTTAAAATTGTTGAGCCATTAAATACTTTATTTAAAGATGAGGTGAGAAGAATTGGTCATTCTTTATCAATTGATAAGGAAATTTTAGGAAGACATCCTTTTCCTGGCCCTGGTTTAGCAATTCGTATTTTAGGAGATATTACAAAAGAAAAAGTTAGAATCTTACAAGAAGTAGATCATATTTTTATTTCTTCATTAAAGTCATCAGGCTTGTATGATAAAGTATGGCAAGCAGGTGCAATATTTTTACCTGTTCAATCTGTTGGTGTAATGGGAGATGAGCGTACTTATGAAAATGCTGTTGCATTAAGAGCAGTTGAATCAACTGATGGTATGACAGCTGATTGGGTGCATTTGCCCTATGATTTTTTAGCAAAAGTTTCTAATGATATTATCAATAAAGTAAAAGGAATTAACCGTGTGGTCTATGATATTTCATCAAAGCCACCAGCAACTATTGAATGGGAATAATAAAGAAAATAGTAATTGCTTTATTAATGGTTTTTGTTGTAAGTTTATCAGCACAAACTCAGAACGACAGCTTGCTTATCAAAGGCAAAATGTATATTCAGCATACGGTAAAACCAACTGAAACATATAAGATTATTTCAAAAAAATACAATGTAAGTATTAATGATTTAAAATCTAGTAATAAGAATGTGAAACTATATTTTAATCAGCAATTACTGGTTCCTGTGAAATCTACTTTTTCTGAAAGAATATTATTTAAAAGCAGACAATTAGAAAGTACTTCTATAATAGGGGTGAAAAAGCAATCAGACACATTAAACATTGCTTTATTATTTCCATTTTACACTACAAAAAATGATTCTCTTTTATCTTTCTTGGCAAAATCTCAGCAATTGAAAGAAGATGTTTACAAAAAATCATATATGGCTCTCAGCTTCTTGGAAGGCGTAATTATAGCAATAGATTCTCTTAGTAAAACGGGAATGAAAATTAATTTATTTGTATATGATACTGAAAATGACACATCAAAAGTACAGCAAATAATAGCTGAGGAAAAACTTAAAAATATAGATTTGATTATAGGTCCAGCTTATCAAAAGAACTTATTAATAGTTGCAAAAGAGTATGGAAAAAATAGTGATAAAACTATTGTGTCTCCACTTTCAAAAAACAGTAATGTTTTAAAGTATGGAAGTAATATTTATCAAATTATTCCTCCTGAAAAAGTGCAAATCAAAAACATTTCTGATTACATATCAGAAAAATATAAAGATGAAAGAATTTTAATTCTTGCTCAAAAAAAGAATGAAAAACATGCAAAGGAATACAAAAAGGTTTTTAGGAAAAATAAAAGAAGGGTAAAAATTCGTTTGTTTGATGGATTTACTGATATTACAAAAGACACTATTTGCACTTTTTTAAGTAATAATAAATATATTGTTTTAATTCCATCTACCGATAGGTCTTTTGTATCTAAAATAATTCCAGTTTTAGGCACAATTGATACAAATATGACAGTATTTGGTTTGTATAATTGGGGCTCATTTGAAAATTTAGATATAGAGACCTTAATGAAATTAAATGTGCATTTTCCTAATCCTTATTTCTTTGATTATGAAAATAAGTTAAATAAAAGATTTGTTATGCTTTTTAAAGATAAATTTAGTGAGCTACCAGATAAATATGCGCAACTTGCATTTGCTGAATGTTTGTATTTCTGCACAAATAAAGGGGATTATAAATTTAAGAAGTATTATCAAAGAGGGGGGAAGCTGAATTATAATTTACCACTTGTAAAGTATTCTGATTACTCTATTAAAAAAGTTGATTAACAACTATTTGTAAAACTCATTGATTCTAAACTGATTATTTTCTATCTTTGTAGAAACAAGTTTGTTGCATGCGTATTTTTTTATTTAATATAATTATTAGTTATTTTTTTCTTGGTGTTTTTCAAGAATTACATGCCCAATGTGTAGTAAATGTTGATACTACAAATATATTACATATTGTCTGTCCAAATGGCGGAGCGGTGGGTTCTGCTCAAATTATTCAAGCAACTTACCTAAATTATTCTTGGCAAAATATTACCAATGGTCAAACGTATAATGGAGGAGGTGGAAGTGGTGGGCCAATAAGAAATGATTTGGATGCAGGTTTTTATGTAATTACTGCTTCTAATCCTTATAGTAGTGGATGTCCCTCTATTATTTACTCTGATACTTTTGAGATAATAGAAGCATCACCGTCATTTCAATTTTCTCCAACACAGGCATGCCCAAATTTATGTAATGTTACAATCTCTGCAAGTATGGGGGTGGCTATACCGGCTGTAAACTATACAATTTCATGGGATAATGGAATTCAAAACTCTTTACCAATTACATTACAGAATCAATGTGGAGGAAGTCATACTTATGAGATTTTTGCAGATGGTGTGAGTTGTGGGGTTGAAATTATAGAGATAAGTCAGTTTGCTCAAATGAACCTAGCAACCTCTGTTACAAATGCAAGCTGTACACAAGCCGGAAGCGCTATAGTAACTATCACAGGTGTTGGTGCTTCTGCCGTAAATACTTATTGTAATTCCTATCCGCAATATAACAGTTACACAACTATTGATAATATTGTGCTGGTAGGGGATAATACTACTATATCAAATAATACATCAAGTATTTGTGATGCTTATCAGGATTATACTACTCAGTCTGCTGATGTAACTCCAGGAAATTTATATAATTTGAATGTAGATTTAGGCACATGTCATACGGGTGGTGTTGCTTTAATGGATATAGCCAATGTATATATTGATTGGAATATTGATGGCGACTTTAATGATTTAAACGAGTGGGTCGGACAAGTAAGTCCAACTCAAAGTCCTTCAACACATACAATTCCAATTACTGTTCCAGTTGGAGCGATACCTGGACAAAGTAGAATGAGAATTGTTGCTCAAAACAACCAGTACCAAGCTAGTAATCAAGCATTACCCTGTGATGTAAATACAGCTTGGTTTGGCTCTACTGAAGATTATACAATCAATGTAAATGGTTCTGTTGCCAGTCCTGTCACTTATTCTTGGTCAGATGGACAAGCTACTCAAACAGCCACTAACCTGAATTCTGGAGTATATTATATTACAATTACTGATGCCAATGGTTGTACCGCTACTGATACCGCTATAATATCTGGTAGTGGAAGTTCTTCTGTTTTGGCAGCATCTAATCAAACTATTTGTAATGGCGAAACGCCAAATTCTTTATCAGCAAATGGGAGTAGCTCTGGTAGTTATTCTTGGTCTCCACCATCTTCTTTTATCAACCCTAATTTACAGAATCCTACATTCAATGGAGGATTAAATTCATCCGGGATATTCACTGTAACTTTTACAGACAATAATGGATGTGTTTCTACAGATAATATAACAATTACAGTAAGTCCTGTACCAACTGTAATACTTACAGCTATTCCTTCTTCAGCTTGTGTTGGAGATGATATTACTTTAACAGCAAACACTTCTATTCCTGTAAACAGATATAGATTTCAGTATAATAGTGGAAGTGGATGGGTCAACATAACAAATCCTATTTTTTCTACATCAAACCCATTAATTTTTTCAAATATTTCAAGCACCATACAGTTTAGAGTAAAAGTAAGAGAAGATATGGGTTGTACTCCTAGTGTTTGGTCTTCAATTATAACAGTGCCAATTTCAACGGTGGCTACTCAACCAATAAATCATTATTAACCAATTTTATTAATTAAAAACATGAAAATCATGGAAACAACAAGCAACACATTAAAAGCATTACTTTTTGGAGTATTGTTTTTAGCAGGGAGTCAAATGATGGCTCAAGTAACAACAAATCCTGACACAGTATGTGCAGGTGCAACAGGGGAAGCGTATCTAGTTGCAAATACTGCTGGATCTACCTATAACTGGGTAATTACTGGTGGGGGAGGTGCTCAAGTTACAGGAAGTAATACCAGTTCCATTACAGTGGATTGGGGTAATACGCCAGGACTTTACCCTTCAGCAGTTAGTATAACTGAAACAGATGTTAATGGCTGTCCTGGAGCACCAATGGTATTAGATGTTAGGATTATCCAAGTGGCTTTATCTGCATTAGGACCTTTTTGTGCTGGTGATTCTCCTCAAATTTTAAGTCCAACCCCAACAGGAGGTACGCTTTCTGGTACTGGAGTAGTTGGTGGTAATTTTGATCCTGTAGCTGCTGGTACAGGAACACATATTATTACTTACGATTTGGCAGGTTGTATTACTACTATTAATGTAGTGGTAAATACAGGACCAACAACAGGACCTATTCAGCACTTCTAGGAATATATGCTGAAACTAAGACACATTTTCTTTTTGTGTCTATCAGTAGTTTTTAGCAGTTCCTATTCGCAAAACATTTTACATTTATGTGAGGGTGTTGGTATAGAGAATTTTAAGGTTCCTTATTTGCAAGGGTCTTTTTACCAATGGCAAATAAATGGTTCGCTAGGAGTTGCTACCATTGTAGGCGGTAACGGTACAGAGGAGATTACTATTGATATACAATCGTCAGGGAGTTTTGTATTATTGGTTCAAGAAACTGATAGCAATGGCTGTAATGGTACTGATAGTATACAAGTGATAATTCATCCTTTACCACAAACTGATTTTTCAGTTAGTGGTAATTGTTTGGAAAATCCTACTATTTTTTCAGATAATTCTTATATCCTCACGGATAGTTTGGTAAACTATATTTGGGATTTTGGAGATGGAGAAATTAGTGCAGGAACACCTACCTCTCATTATTACCAAAGCTTGGGGTTTTATCCTGTGAAACTAATAGTAACATCCAATTTTGGTTGTAGGGATTCTATTACAAAAAATGTGCAAATCTTTCCAAAACCAATTGTTGATTTTAGTTACAACCCTCTTTCAGCAAGTATTATAAATCCTATAATTGATTTCACCAACCAAAGTATAAGTGCCATACCTACAATTTGGGATTTTGATGATTCTACCCTCAGCTATAAAGAAAACCCCACTCACGAATTTACCTATCCTGGAAGTTTTAATGTGATGCTTGTTGCTTCTGATAGTAATAATTGTGTAGATTCTGCTGAACATATCATAAATATCTTTTATGAACTTTTGTTGTACACACCAAACTCCTTTAGCCCAAATGGGGATGGTGATAATGATATTTTCTTACCAAAGGGATATCGAATGAATAAATACAAAAGCTATCAATTTATGATTTATAACAGATGGGGAGAAGTAGTCTTTACTACCGACAATACTGCAAATGGCTGGGATGGAAATAATGCCAAAGCAGATGTTTTTACTTGGGTTATTATTCTTACTGATGAAATGGGTGCAATAAGAAAGCAAGTAGGAGAGGTTACTTTATTGAAATAAATCAAGAAGTAAAAACTTCATAAGTTTTGTTTTATTCCCAAATATTTTAGCAAGTTTTAGGCTTCTCTTTCGGTTTTGCTATCTTAATTTTTAGAGCCGATTTTTCTTTATTAATGCAAATTGTAATAGCATCCCCCTCTTTAATGCTGGTGTTAACAATATCCTCTGCTAAAGGATCTTCAATGTATTTTTGAATTGCTCTTCTTAGTGGGCGAGCACCAAATTGTGCATCAAAGCCCTTTTCTGCTACAAAGTCCTTTGCTTTTTCAGAAATAGTAATAGTATAACCTAAAGTATTAATTCGCTTAAACAAACTATCTAGCTCTATATCAATTATATGCTTAATATTATCCTTAGATAAGTTGTTAAAAATAATTACATCATCAATTCTATTTAAAAATTCTGGAGCAAAACTTTTCTTTAAAGCATTTTTAATTACTCCTTTGCTATGTTTATCAGCTCCCTTCTTTTTAGCAGAAGTATTAAAGCCAACACCTTGCCCAAAATCTTTCAATTGCCTACTTCCAATATTGGAAGTCATGATGATAACTGTATTTTTAAAATCAATTTTCCTTCCTAAACTATCAGTCATTTGCCCATCATCAAGTACTTGCAATAAAAGATTAAATACATCTGGATGTGCTTTTTCTATCTCATCTAATAATACAACCGAATAAGGTTTTCTCCTCACTTTTTCAGTTAGTTGACCGCCTTCTTCATAGCCAACATAACCAGGAGGAGCGCCTACTAATCGTGAAACAGAAAACTTTTCCATATACTCACTCATGTCAATTCTTATTAGCGCTTCTGTAGTATCAAATAATTCTTTTGACAACTCTTTTGCTAAATGTGTTTTTCCAACTCCTGTTGCCCCCAAAAATATAAATGTCCCTATTGGTTTGTTCGGATCTTTTAAGCCAACTCTATTTCTTCTAATTGCTTTTACAATTTTTTCAACCGCATCATTCTGTCCAATAATTCGTTTTTTCAATTCATCACCCATACACAGCAGTTTATTACTTTCTTGTTCTGCAATTCTCTGTACAGGAATTCCAGTCATCATAGAAATTACATCTGCAATATGGCTTTCTGTAACAGTCTCTTTATTGGATTTTAAGCTTTTTTCCCAAATATCTTTAGCATGTTCCAATTGAGAAATGAGTAGTTTTTCTTTATCTCTTAATCTTCCAGCTTCTTCAAAATCCTGTTTTTTAACAACCTGGACTTTTTTCTTTTTTATATGTTCTAACTTCTCTTCTAAATGTAAAATGTTCTCAGGAACTTTTATGTTTGTGATATGAACTCTAGAGCCAGCTTCATCTAATGCATCAATGGCTTTATCAGGTAAAAATCTATCATTCATATATCTATCAGTAAGAAGTACACATGCTTTTATAGCGTCAGCTGTATAGCTTACATTGTGGTGTTCCTCATATCTATCTTTGATATTTTGTAGAATCTCTACCGTCTCATCAGGAGTTGTAGAGTTAATTATTACCTTTTGAAATCTTCTTTCCAATGCGCCATCCTTTTCAATATACTGCCTATATTCATCTAGTGTTGTTGCTCCAATACACTGTAACTCCCCTCTAGCTAAAGCAGGCTTAAACATATTAGATGCATCTAAAGAGCCAGAAGCACCACCAGCACCAACAAGGGTATGGATTTCATCAATAAATAGAATTACATCTGGGTTTTTTTCTAATTCTGTTATTACGGCTTTCATTCTTTCTTCAAATTGCCCTCTGTATTTTGTTCCAGCAACAAGCGCAGCTAAATCAAGCATAATGATTCTTTTATCAAAAAGCACTCTAGAAATTTTTCTATTAACAATTCTTAAAGCCAAACCTTCTGCAATAGCTGATTTACCAACTCCTGGTTCTCCAATTAAGATAGGATTGTTTTTCTTTCTTCTACTTAAAATTTGGGATACCCTTTCTATCTCATTTTTCCTTCCAACTATAGGGTCTAACGATCCTTCTGCTGCCAATTTGGTTAAATCTCTACCAAAATTATCTAAAACAGGAGTGGAAGATTTTGCATTTCCAGTTGGGCTTTTTATATCTTCTTTTTCTTCAAAAATATCGTCATCATCATCTAACGGACTATCTAGTTCTGCTAATACTTCATCATAAAGTTCCAAATATTCATCAAGTACTACATCATAAGTTATTTGAAAATTTTTAAGAGTTGTGCTAACTATATTATTCTCATCAAGAAGTATAGAGAGCAGCACATGAATTGTTTTTATTTCACTCTCTTTTAACTTCTTCATTTCCAATATAGATTTGGTAAATGCTCTTTTAGTTTGCTTTTTAACTTGTATTTTTTCCTCATCAGCAATTTCATTTCTTTGCTTTTTGGTCGGTTTAATGGTTTTTTCAATCACTTTTCGTAAATCTTTTACATTTAACCCTAAGCTTTTTAGTACTGTTATTGCCGTTCCATCACCATCTCTAATGATTCCTAAAAGCAGATGTTCTGTGCCAATCGTATCATGCCCTAAGCGTAAAACTTCCTCTCTTACATAGGAAAGAACCTCTCGCATCCTGATTGAAAATAATTTATTATCCATACCTTATTATTTAAATTTATAGTACCCAACTTTCATTCCGCAATATATTAGATAAAACACAAATTATTCTACCAAATGTCTATTTGTTTTTTCAACAAAAAATGTTCATAACTTACAAACGAAATAAAGTAGCTTTTCTTATCCTAAAATACGCAAATTTGTTTTCTTTGTTTCTTTAATATAAAACAATCAAAAATATGCCGTTAGGAGAAAAAATTATTCCGATAAATATAGAGGAAGAAATGAAGTCAAAATACATTGACTATTCAATGTCAGTTATTGTATCAAGGGCTTTACCAGATGTCCGAGATGGATTAAAGCCAGTTCACCGCAGAATTTTGTTCGGAATGCATGAATTAGGAGTAAGAGCAAACTCTTCTTACAAAAAATCAGCAAGAATAGTAGGGGAGGTATTGGGTAAATTCCACCCGCATGGAGATACTGCTGTATATGATGCTATGGTACGAATGGCACAAGAATGGAGTATGCGCTATATGCTTGTTGATGGGCAAGGTAATTTTGGCTCAATTGATGGTGATAATCCTGCTGCAATGAGATATACAGAAGCTAGAATGAGGAAGCTTTCTGAAGATATGCTTTTAGATATTGATAAAGATACCATTGACTTCAAATTAAATTTTGATGACTCCTTAAAAGAACCAACCGTTTTACCTTCTCGTCTTCCTAATCTTTTGCTAAATGGTGCAACAGGAATTGCAGTTGGAATGGCAACTAATATGCCCCCACATAATTTATCAGAGGTAGTGGATGCAACTATTGCTTATATTAAAAGCAGAGGCGCTACTGATATCGCAGGATTAATGGAACATATTAAAGCACCTGATTTCCCAACGGGAGGTACAATATATGGATATGAAGGAGTAAGAGCAGCTTTTGAAACCGGAAGAGGAAGAGTTGTAGTTAGAGGAAAAGTACGATTTGAAGAAAAAGGAAATAGAGAAAGAATTATTGTAGAGGAGATTCCTTATATGGTGAATAAATCGGATTTGATAAAAAAGACAGCCGATTTAGTAAACAGCAAAAAGCTAGATGGAATATCTGATATAAGAGATGAATCGGACAGAAATGGAATGCGTATTGTTTATGAATTAAAGCGTGATGCTATTCCAAATATTGTACTGAATAAGCTCTATAAATTCACGCAACTACAATCTTCATTTAGCGTGAATAATATTGCGCTTGTAAAAGGAAGACCTCAGCTTTTAAATCTATTGCAACTTATTCAGCTTTTTGTGGCGCACAGACATGAAGTTCTAATTAGAAAAACAACATACGAGTTAGATCAGGCACAAAAAAGAGCTCATATTTTGGAAGGTTTATTAATTGCATTAGATAATTTGGATGCGGTTATAAAACTAATTCGTGCATCTAAAACACCTGAGGAAGCTAGAAATGGCTTAATGAGTAATTTCTCTTTATCAGAGTTACAAGCAAAAGCAATTCTAGATTTACGCCTTCAAAAACTTACAGGTCTGGAAACAGAAAAAATAAAGCAGGAACATAAAGAAATAATGGAAAGAATTGATCATTATAACTTGATATTATCAGATGAGGATTTAAGGTTAAATATGCTTAGTGATGACCTTTTGGAAGTAAAAGAAAAATATGGGGACGAAAGAAGAACCAATATTGAGTATTCTTCATCAGAAGTAAGTATTGAGGATATGATACCAAATGAGGAAGTGCTAATTACCATTTCACATTTAGGATATATTAAGCGAACTTCTCTCTCAGAATACAGGGCACAAGGTAGAGGAGGGGTTGGTAGCAGAGGAGCTACTACTAGAGATGAGGATTTTGTGGAAGAAATGTTCATGGCAAATAATCATGATTATATGTTGTTTTTCACTGAAAAAGGGAAGTGTTTTTGGATGAAAGTTTACGAAATTCCAGAAGGAAGTAAAACATCTAAAGGGCGTGCTATCCAGAATTTAATAAATATCCCATCAGATGATAAAGTAATGGCATTTATCAACACAAAAGATTTGAAAGATGAGGAATATATCAACTCTAATTGCATTGTAATGTGCACCAAAAAAGGAGTGATAAAAAAGACCACATTAGAAGCTTATTCTAGGCCGAGAACAAATGGAATTAACGCCATTACTATTCGAGAAGGTGATCAGCTTTTAGAAGCAAAAATGACAAACGGAAGTTCTCAAATAATGTTGGCTGTAAAATCAGGTAAAGCCATTAGGTTTGAAGAAGAAAAGGTGCGCTCAATGGGAAGAACTGCCGCTGGGGTGAGAGGAATCAGGTTGAAAGATGATAAAGATGAAGTAATAGGGATGATTTGTATTAACGACCAAGAGTCAAGTGTATTGGTAGTTGCCGAAAATGGTTATGGAAAACGCTCGGCAGTTGATGCTTACCGAATTACAAATAGAGGAGGTAAGGGTGTGAAAACCATAAATGTAACTGAAAAAACAGGAAATCTTATTGCACTTAAAAATGTAACAGATAATGATGATTTGATGGTAATTAACAAATCAGGTGTTACCATTAGGATAGGTGTTGATACTTTAAGAGAAATGGGAAGAGCCACACAAGGGGTGAAAATAATCAGGTTAAAAGATGATGACTCTATTGCTTCTGTTGCCCAGGTTTCTAGGTTTGAAGCAGAGGAAGAAGTGCTTTTAGATGAAGAAGGAAATGTGATTGAAAATCCTGAAACAGTGGAAGGCGATTCAACCGAAACGGAATCATCAGAAGAAAATACCAAGAATAATGATGACACTAATACTGAAGATAATAATCAAACAGAAGAAAATGAAGAAAATTAATCTTTTTACAGGATTTATCCTGTTAGCAACAGCTTTAATGGCTCAGGATATTACAGAACCTACATTTATTGCAAAGTATGGTGATAATGAATTAGACATTCCTTATGAAAGGTGGGAATTACCCAATGGATTAACTATTTTAGTGCATGAAGATCATTCTGATCCTATTGTTTATTTAGGAGTAACCTATCATGTAGGGTCAGCAAGGGAAACGCATGGAAAAACTGGATATGCACACTTTTTTGAGCACATGCTTTGTATGGGCTCAGAACATGCACCCGATAAAGGTCAATGGAATTTTGTAGAACAAGCAGGAGGAATAACTAATGCAAGCACTTCTTTTGACCAAACCAATTATTATCAAGTTTTCCCATCAAATTATTTAGAGAGAATTATGTTCCTGGAATCAGATAGAATGGGATATTGTTATAATGAATTTAATCAGAAAGCTTTTGAGGCACAAAGAGGTGCTGTAAAAAACGAAAAGATTGAAAGATGCCACACTCCTCTTTCTTTTCTTATGATTTTAGAAAAATTATTTGTTAACTTTTTTCCTCCTACCCACCCTTATAATTGGCCGATAATTGGTTATGTTGAAGATCTAGATAGGGCAAACTTAGATGATATGAGAAACTGGTTAAAAAGATGGTATGGACCAAATAATGCAACACTGGTTATATCTGGTGATGTAAATACTAAAGAGGCTATAGCCCTGGCAAACAAATATTTTTCTGGTATCCCTATGGGTGAATCGGTTAGAAAAATGAGAAAACAGCCAGTCAGATTGTCTTCTGATATTTATACTTCTTATATTGATCCTTATACAGGAGTGCCAATGAATGTAATGGCATTCCCTACTATACCTAATAATCATAAGGACGCTCCTGCAGTTAAGATATTAGCTGAACTTTTAGCTGGTGGGAAAAGTTCTCCTTTTTATCAGAAATTTGTAAAGACAGACAAAGCAATACAAACTTCTATTATTCCCTTACAATTAGAACTTTCAGGATTATTATTAATACAATATGTACCAAGACCAAGCATGGAGATGTACACGGAGGAAGCAAGCTTTTTTAGCGAAATTAATAATGACATTAGAAAGGCACTTAACGATTTTGAAACAGAAGGGTTTTTAGATGAAGATTTAGAGCGTATTAAAAGCCAATATGAAGCAGCTTTTATTGAAGGATATGAAACGGTTGAAGATAAGGCAGGAGCTATTGCTTCTTACTCGATTTTTAATAATGATAAGATTAATGTGTCGGATGAATTAAAGGCTTATTTATCGGTCAGTAGAGAAGATGTAATGAGGGTATATAAGAAGTATGTCAAAAATAAAAATGCTGTAATTTTAGATATAAAAACTTCTAATCCTTTTTCTGATAGAAAAGATTCTTTGATAAGTTTTAACCCATATGCTCCTAAGGTAGTTAAATCAGACCCACAATATGAAGGATTAGAATACCACAGACCTATTGAGACAATTGATAGAAACAACCCGCCAAATATACTTGACCCAAAATCAGTAAAAATTCCTGAATATTACACTGATAAGTTTGATAATGGAATTGATGTGATAGGTATGTATACAAAATCTCCCATTCTTAAAATTTTGATTAATATTGAAGGAGGTAGCTTAGTTGAAAATAAGAAAGGAGTAGCAAACATGACAGCTTCATTAATGAATGAAGGAACTAAGAATTATTCCACTGAAGATATAAGTAAAGAATTGGATAAAATAGGAAGTAGTATTTCTTTTATGTCTGACAGAACTTCTACTACAATTCTTATTTCCTCATTAAATGCAAATATTGATAAAACACTTGAGATACTTCAGGAAAAATTGTTTGGCCCAGGATTTGTTGAGGAAGATTTTGATCGTTTGAAAAAGAATAAAATTCAAGGGGAGGAGAATATAGAAAAGAATAGGCAATCAGTTGGGTCTAGGATTTTTAGAAAAAAGATTTTTGGAGACAATGCGTATGGAGGACATCCTGTAAAAAAGGATATCAAAAAGATTAAGATAAAAGATTTGCAGAAATACTATGAAACAAACTATTCTCCAAGTGTAACTGATTTAGTAATTGTAAGTCAATTTAGAAAAGAAGAAGTTCTTGGAAAACTAGATTTTCTGAAAAAATGGAAAGCAAAGGAGGTAAGCATTCCATCTAATTTTGATTTTCCAAAAACTGAGTCAACTCAAATTTTTATTTGTGATTTTCCTGGAGCTACTCAATCAAGTGTTTATGTTGGACATAAATCTCTAAAGTTCGATTACAATGGTGAGTCGTTTAAAAATAAAATACTGAATTATCCTTTAGGAGGAAATGGTCTTACAAGCAGATTATCCAAGATAAGAGAGGAGGGAGGTGAAACTTACGGAATTGGCTCTTATTTTAGTGGTGATAAGTATGGTGGCTCTTTTGGTATAGTTAGTAATATTAGTACGAAAGGAACCGTAAAATCAATTGCTGAGATTATTACAATAACACAAGAATATATAAATAATGGTGTTAAGCAAGAGGAGCTTAATCTTACAAAGCAAAATATGATTAATAGCGAACTGATGGGGTATGAGTCAAATTATGAAAAGCTCTTTTTGTTGCTATCTATAACCTCAAACGATTTACCAAAAGATTATTCAGAGCAACAAAAAGTTATCATTAATAGTATGCAAAGATCTAACATTGATGAATTAGCTAAAAAGAGCATAAAACCTGATGAGTTCATTATTGTTATTGCAGGAAATAAATATGTTATTCAGGACGAATTAAAAGGATTAGGATATAAAATAACCGAAATTAAATACTAAAAACAATGATAAAAAAAGGGATTTTAACTTTACTATTTTCTACAATAGGATTTGTATGCTTTGCACAAAAACATAATGTGGTAAATGCTTCTATTGCACTAAGGCAAGAAAAATTAGAAGAAGCAAAAAAATATATTGATGAAGCTTATGCAACAGAAAGCACAGCAAACGATCCTAAAATGTGGAACTATCGAGCTCCCATTTATCTGGAAATTGCACGAAAACAAGACAAGCTAGATAAAGATGCAGCTTTAAAAGCAACTGAGGCATATCTGAAATGTTTGCAAACTGACCATAAAGGCAGAATTATTGTTCGGAAATGGACATCAAAAGAGGATGTTTTATCTGGTTTGGTACAATGTGCCTATAAGCTTTTTAATGCAGCCATAGAAGCGCATAATACTGAGCAGTACAAGAGAGCAATTAAACTGTATAATGCCATTTTTGATGTTATTCCACATGATGAGCAGGACCAACTAAAAAGAGGAAATATTACCAAAGAAACTATTTTGTATAATTCCTTTTTTGCTTCTAATAAAATGAAAGATAACAATAAATCAAAGGAGTTATTACAAAAGCTAATCAATATTAACTTTAATGAGCCTGCTATTTATATTCATATGAGTAATATTTATATTGAAGAGGGAAATACAGATAAAGCAATTGAATACTTAGCGCTAGGGAGAGAGATGTTTGAGGAAGATCAGAGCTTGATAAATACTGAGATAAACCTTTATATACAGTTAAATAGAACCTCAGAATTGATTGAAAAACTAGGAGAGGCGATTGGGATTGATCCAGAAAATGATTTGTTATATTTTAACAGAGGTACAATATACGACCAGGAAGGTAATGTTGAAATGGCAGAAAAAGATTATTTGATGGCAATAGATTTAAATTCTAGCTCATTTGGTGCCAATTATAATTTGGGTGCATTGTATTTTAATTATGGAGTAAAATTGAAGGATAATGCGAGTAATACTTCTAACAATTCAAAATACACTGCACTTAAAAAGCAGGCAGATGATAATTTCTCAAAAGCATTACCATATATGGAAGTAGCTTTTAATTTGAATGAGGAGGATAAGAATACTATTATTTCCTTAAAGCAATTGTACGCTTTAAAAGGGGATTATGATAAATCCAATGAAATGAAGAAGCTTTTAGCTGAATTAAAAAAGTAAAAGCATGAAAGGGGAGAATACTCCCTTTTCCTTAATATTTCCTATTTAACATAATATTAATTATAGGACAAAAGAAGTAATTTGTATAATACAGGGTATTTTGTTTTTTACACCTCTTTTTATCTGTATGAAATTTTTCGCATTCGTAAATTCTCAGGAGTAACTTCAAGGTATTCATTTGCTTGAATGTATTCCATGCTTTCTTCTAAGGAAAAATCAATTTTAGGGGCAATATTTACCGCTTCATCAGAACCTGATTTACGCATATTTGTTAATTGCTTTCCTTTAATAAGATTGATATCCAAATCATTATCCCTTGAATTTTCTCCAATCACTTGTCCTTTGTAAATTATATCGCCAGGATTCACAAAAAACTTGCCTCTATCTTGTAATCGGTTAATAGCAAAAGCAGTTGATACACCAGCTTCCATTGAAATCAAAGACCCTTTATTCCTTTCAGGAATATCACCTTTGTATGGGGCGTATTCTCTAAATCGGTGTGTCATTACAGCATTTCCTGCTGTGGCAGTTAGCATATTGTTTCTTAGCCCGATTAATCCTCTTGATGGAATATCAAACTCTAAATGTTGTAAATCTCCTTTCGGCTCCATTATCAGCAAATCTCCTTTTCGCTTTGTTACCAATTCTATTGCTTTCCCTGAAAATTCTTCTGGAACATCAATTACTAAGGTTTCAAATGGCTCACATTTTCTGCCGTCAATTTCTTTGAAAATTACTTGTGGTTTGCCTACTTGCAGTTCATATCCCTCACGCCTCATAGTTTCAATTAGTACCGATAAATGCAAAATTCCTCTTCCATAAACATTAAACTTATCTTCCGAATCGGTATCCTCTACCCTTAGTGCTAAGTTTTTTTCTAATTCTTGATACAATCTTTCTCTTAAATGACGAGAAGTAACAAACTTTCCTTCCTTTCCAAAAAATGGGGAATTGTTAATGGTAAAAAGCATGCTCATGGTTGGTTCGTCAATCGAAATTCTTGGCAATTCTTCCGGATTTTCCAAATCAGAAAGGGTATCTCCAATTTCAAAACCTTCTATTCCAACTATTGAACAAATATCTCCACTCCTAGCAGTTTTTACTTGTGCTTTTCCCATTCCTTCAAATACATATAATTCCTTAATTCTCACTTTCTTTCTCACTCCATCAGCTTTACAAAGCATATAATCTTTATTCTCTTCCAAATCCCCTCTGAATATTCTGCCAATAGCAATTCGTCCAACAAATTTGGAATAATCCAAAGAGGTAATTTGCATTTGTGGAGTTCCTTCATTGTAAGGAGCTTCAGGAATTTCAGAAATTGCAGCATCTAATAAAGGTGTAATATTATCTGTTTTATCTTTCCAATCTAAACTCATCCACCCTTCTTTGGATGAACCAAAAATTGTTACGAAATCCAACTGCTCTTCTGTAGCATCAAGGTTAAACATTAAATCAAAAACAGCATCTTGAACTAAATCAGGAGTACAGTTTTCTTTATCTACTTTATTTACAACAACAATTGGTTTTAATCCTAATTCAATTGCTTTACCTAGTACAAACCTTGTTTGTGGCATTGCTCCCTCAAAAGCATCAACTAATAATAAAACTCCATCAGCCATTTTTAGTACTCGTTCTACCTCCCCGCCAAAATCGGCATGTCCAGGAGTATCAATTACATTAATCTTAACCCCTTTATAAGTAACGGATACATTTTTTGAAAGAATAGTAATTCCCCTTTCACGCTCCAAATCATTGCTATCTAATAGCAATTCTGTGCGTTCTTTCCTTTCATCTAATATTTTTCCTTCCTCAATTATCTTATCTACTAAGGTAGTTTTTCCATGATCTACATGGGCAATAATAGCTATATTTCTGATAGATTGCATATTCAAAATTTAAGTCGGCAAAAATAGTATTGTTTTATTATTAATTGACTGTAAACTAGCTTTTTATTTATTGCATTTTTTGACATAAAAAAAGCCCTGAATTCAGGGCTTTTCAAATCTTAAGTTGTGTATGACTTATTTACCTTTCAAAAACGGTAAACCAGTTTTGTCATTTTCCACAACATTCTTTCCATCAGGAAGATCACAAGCCGTAGATCGTTGGTCTTTTGAGAAATAATAAATTCTCTGTACTCTTCCAGTTGATTTCAAGGTAACATCTTTACAATTTAAGTAATAAGTTGTTCCTTTTTTGTTTTCATGTGCATAGCCCATAATTAATAGTTTTTTGGTTAATACTAGGTTATTTAATCAGGTACAATTTAGAAAAAAAATATCAATCACACCTAATTGTTACAAAAAAAATGAAAATTAGCTGTTAATAACTTCTGATTAGAAAGAATAAAATACCGATAAGATAACCTAGTAAATGTTATTTTTTTTCAATTTTTCAAGTATAACCACAACTATATATCTATTAGATAATCAGCAACTTACAATCGCTCTAACCTAGTGAAAGGTTTTTATATTTATTCTAATTTGTTTTGATTAAAAAAAGTGTAAAATACTGCTGTTATGTGGTTAATAAATACATCTTAAATAATGATAATTCGCATTATAAATGGGTAAAAAAACGACTTTTCTCCCCTAAGAAATATGCGAAAATCCTTTGTTTTACCTTTTTTTCTGTGTAAAAAATAAAAAAAGCAAATCCAAAAAAAAATGAGATTTTGCTTGTTAAATGGTGAATTATGCTTTTTTCAAGAAAGTCCTGTTCTTTTATTTTCTACTACAGTTTTTTCCGGATAGAATATTGCAAGCATACAATCTTTTGTCTTTGGTAAAAAAAAATATCGTTTACGGTTTGGCTTTGGTTAACAACTAAGTTTTAGACTTACAAAACTAATCAGTAACAGTGCGCTTTTCCAAATTTAGATAGCTCTCTGTTGCGCTTCATAAATGCCGTAACATCAGCAACTTACAAGAAGCATCTAATTTATCACTTTTTAGTATATCAAATAAGGTGAGAAGATTTCCTCATTTTTGATTACAATAAATCACCTTAATTTACTTTATATTTTTAGTTTTGCTAATCAAACAATTTAGATATGAAACGATATTTTTTACTACTCACACTCTCTTTTTCTGTACTTTTAGGGTTTTCCCAAAAAACGCAAAGACAACAGATGCGAGATGCTGAAAAAGTGGCTATAAGTTGGCTTAATAAACTAAATAGTAAAAAGTATTTGGATTGCTGGAATATGCTAGGAAAAACAACCCAAAAGCAAACTACTTTTGAAGATTGGAACGCATATTTCAGTATTGAACTTATGCCTGAATTAGGGGATTTTATTTCCAGGAAGTACTATTTGGCTGAAATTGAAAAAGAAATGGAAGGACTGCCAAAAGGATTGTATGTAAATATTCGTTATAATTCCATTTACAGCAATACCGATAGTGCAGAAGAATATGTTATGATGTCTTTATCTAAAGCAGGAAAATGGGAGATACTCTCTTATTTTGCCGAATACCAACTAAAAGATGATAATGGAGAGCTTCCAAAATCTCAGTTAAAAAACTAAATGGCATTTTTAGTTACCCAATATCTGTAAGCTATAATTAGCATTTCCCATTTTTTCATTTTTTTGATATCCTTTTTATATAAACTAGGCAAAAGCAATTTATTTAACTTTGCTAATATTTTAAAAACCATTTTCCTTTGAAATAGAATAAGGAGTAAAAGAATGATGAGAAAGGCAACAATCAAAAGAATGTCCTCTCCATACCCGAAAGCAAGTAGTATATATATCATCTTATAAGCGTTACTGTTCCAACAATTTTTTCAGTTGTTGAATTAGCCAGTTGTTTGTACTGAATTATAAAAGCATAAACGCCCATTGGAGCATCTGCCCCATTTTCTAATTTTCCATCCCAAGACCCCATTTTGTAGTAGGAATACAATTCCTGTTGAATGTTACACAAATTCCCATCCGAATAACTATCAGTAAGTATTATCTCATCAGATTCAAAAACAATATCTCCTCCCCACCTTTTATGTATTTTGATATTAAAAGAGAAAAAACCACCTATTCCTTTTGTGAAAAATTCATCATTACAATGATCTATATTTGGAGTAAAGCTATTTGGAACAAACAACTTATTATCAGGTAAAATACAAACCATTAAAGAAGATGTATCCGTGCAATTTCCACTATTAATAAGAATTAAACTTACTAAATAGTTCCCTGTATCTGAATAGAAATGTTCGGGATTTATCCCAGAAGAATAAGGTTGAGTAGTGCTATCTCCAAAACTCCAAAAACTTGCAGTTGCTATTTCATTGCTATTAATATTGCTATTATCAATAAATTGAAAGCTACCATCCAGAAGAGAAATACACTCTTTCTTATTCACAAAAAAGTCAGCTATTATGTTATCATAACCAGGGATACTCACAGTATCTGAAATAATACAGCCAGATATATTATCGGTAATACTTACAGTATAATTTTTTGAAACCTGAGCATAAATACTATCGGTGGTTTGTACAGGATTGGTATTCCACCAATAAGAATAACTGCTGTTTCCTGTTACATTTACTTTGGCAAAACCATTTTCCCCATAACAATCTTTGGCACTAGTATTAAAGGACAAACTAAAAGTAGGGTAAACAAAAATATTAATACTTTCAGTTGCTGGCTCACTACATCCATCATTAACAATCACATTATAAACTGAATTAACAATAGGGCTAACATTATGCTCGAAACTACTTCCTAATCCATTATCCCAAACAAAGCTATAATTACTTCCAATTCCTCCATTTATATTCACGCCAATATTCACTATATCTCCAACACAAATTGAATCATCAGAAGAATAAGTGTTTAAACTTAAAGAATCGCCAACTAATACAATAGTATCAATACTTATAAGACAACTTCCACCACCTAAAGAATAAGTAATTACATGATAGCCAGGACCAGCAATTAAAGGGTTGAATGTAAGATTGGTAATTCCATTTCCAGATAAAATCCCTCCAGAAGGGCTTACATTTACTTGAATATTTGTATCTAAAAAACAATAATTACCCCCTACTCCACTCATGCTTAGAACAGGATTACTATAAACAGTAATTATAGTAGTATCTAAGCATCCTATTGGCGATTGATACAAAACATAATGAACACCAACCCCAGCTGTTGTTGGAGAAAATAAACCAGTATTTTGGTTAACTATCCCCTGCCCTGCCCATTGTCCCCCACTAGGATTAGCATTTAAATTAAAATCAGCAGAAGTAGCACATACTATAGTGTCCGTTAGAATACTTTGAGGAGCTACAGAAAATATAATACTATCTGAACAAGAATTAGCTGTATAAAAAATAGTATGATTTCCTACACCTGCCAGATTAGGATTAAACTCACCAGGGTAAGTAGCCGAAACTATTCCGTTCCCACTCCATATTCCGTAAGTAGGAATTCTTGAAATAAAATTGGAGTCAAGAATAATAAGTGTATCATCATTACAAGCAAATAAAGAATCTAAAAAAACATCTGTTTCTTGTACTGAAATTAGTGTAGTATCTATGCATCCAGCAACCGAATAAGTTACTACATCTACTCCCAAACCCAATGATGGATTAAACAAACCACTCATTGGATTTGTAATATGCGTTCCTGTCCAAATTCCACCAGACGGAACACCAACTAAATTGAAAGGAGCTTGTGTTGGGCAAATATCCATATCATTTCCAGCATCAATAGGTTTAACATAAATATTTACCGTATCGGTACAGCCTTGAATATTATAAATTAAAGTATGTAAGCCAGAATCAGCCACCATTGGCAAGAAAACCCCATTAGGCGTAATTGGACCTCCTAAAAATGACAGCAAATCAACTGCTACATCCGATTGCCATGAGTTCCCAGTGATTACTCTAAGGCGCATCAAAACTTCTGTCCCATTAAAACTGCTTAAATCCACAACCGCTTCCAACCACTGATTTGCTTGGCTTCCGCTTCTGATCCAAATATCGTTTGTCCAAGTTGTTCCATTATCAGTAGATATATCTACTGAAAAAGTGCCCTGCCCTACTCCATCAGCAGGATTATCATACATATGATACCAAAAATGTAATACAGGGTTGGAATATTCAGAAAGATTCAAACAAGGACTAATTATTCCTGCTCTTTTGTAAGGGTGATTTGCGCCTGATGCTTCTGTATATACATAATTTGTACCTTCATAAGCAAAGCTTGGGCCAGTACCTGCTGATGTTGTTCCGCCAGAGTTTGTAGTCCAATTAAAATCATTTAAAGGATCGTTTGTCCAATTGACTAATCCTAATTCAAAATTATCAGTATAAGGAAAAGAAGTTATAGGACTACTACAACTACTTGCTTGTAGTGGTAAATTAGGGCTTGTGCTCCAATACCCATTTATTGGTGAAAATATAAGCGGATAAGAAGTAGATTTTTGACAAATTGTATCGTCAGGCTGGGTAATAATATTGTCAATAATAATATTTAAGGTGTCTGAGCAACCATTTGGAAGCGTATAAATTGCATTAATAATTGTTGGTATATTTCCTACACTAATATCTCCATTTGATTGAATGCAATTACATCCACTCCAAGTTCCACCAGGAGTTGTATAAATTGTGTTTAAATTGAAAGTTGGCGCATTAGGACAAGCAGAAATGTCTGGTCCTGCATTAACCTCTAAAACAGTAATATTCATTGTTTCAGAACATCCTCCAAATCCGTAAGATACAGAATGCACTCCAGCTCCTGTTGTTGTTGGAGAAAAAATACCTTGACTTCCGCCAACAATTCCAAATCCCCACCACCACCCTCCATTTGGTGTAGCAGTCAGGATAAAATCAGGAATAGTTCTGCAAACTGTTGTATCATTTTGCAAAGTGGGCAAGGGTAAAACATAAATTGTAATAGAATCTACTTGAGATTGAGCTGGACCCGCATCACTTACCGTTACATAATAAGTAGTTGTTACAATTGGTGCGACATTGTGTGGACCTGGAGTTCCCGGCAAAAAAGGAGCCCAAATATAATTGTAAGAAGTAGAATCTCCCCCAGAAACTTGCACAAAAATATCTGTATTATCTCCAATGCAGATACTGTCTTCATTTGTCATCAAATTCACTTGTAAAGGACAATCGTTTATCACAAAGTTATAGTTTGAGTTTAGTATCCAAATACTATCGCAAACATCTTTAAAGTAGCTTTGAAAAAAGATGGAATAAGCCCCACTTTGATTTAAACCAGGAAATAAATTTAACTCAATGGTATTAGTAGAGTCGTTCGCACAATTTATTGCAGTTGCATTTACTATTTGATTAATTTGACCCACAACATTAATAATAGCTGTAGCTACCGAATCACAATGAATATTTTGGTCGAGAGTTATTGTTAGAACATTTGTACTGCAAGTAGGTGAAACTGGAATAGTAATAATTGGATTGGATGGAGGAGTGATTATAGCTTCCCAATTTAATTCAAACCCTTCAAGAGCCACATTATTATCGCTAATAAAACTGATTGTAATACAACCATTTGAAACAACTACTGGAGGTAGGTTCACACCTGAATATGGACCTCCAATTAGTGGAGAATTGGTGTCAGGACCATCAAAAATTCGTAAATAATCAAAAGTTGGCTCTGTTTCAAAAAATGTAAAAGTAATAGTAATATTTACCGCTCCTGGCGGACAAATAGTGAAACTATAATTTTCATTTTGATCATAATATCCTGCTGCAAGCGGATTTGATTCGCTATCAGTTAATGTTCCAAAACACTCATAAACAGTAAGATTCTGCATGGTATATTGCCCATAAGAAGAATTACTATAAAGAAGTATTATAGTAAACATTAACAGCAATTTTTTAAAATACTCCAATTAATATAAATTTAGTTTACCCTATTCTACGATAGTAATCTCTTCTGAAGTTACAGTATTACTCCAATTTCCAGCTCTGTCTTTAACTTTCACAGTATATGTTAACCTTTCACTACTTCCCACTCCAATCAAAAAAGTAGTATTCAAATAAATATTAAAAGTTCCTTTTATATAAACCTCCTCCCCATTAGGTGCTAAAGGAGGAATATGATACATATCAGCTTCACTCAGTCTGCTATCATGTACACTTAAGGATAAGATATCTGGATCCTGAAAACCAAGGTCACCATTTCCATCCTCATAAGCAACTTCTAAAAGTACGCTTTGAGTAAACTCCTGAACTATTGAAGGGCTAACTTTTTTTATTGATATTAAGGGAGTATCAATATTTTCTCTTATATCTTCTTTCTTACATCCATAAAATAAAAATAGAATAATGGAAAATCTGAGTATTTGTATTCGTATATTAGTTAAATTCAAATGCATATCTTTTTATTATTGGGAAATCAGTTCCGTCAGAAGGAATTTCCGTTATAGTATTATGTTCATCTTGGATATAAATTCTGTTATACAACAAATCATCTGTAGTGTATGAGCTAACATCAATAGTAATGTAGTGATAAAAATCAAGCATAGTATTCTTAAACCCCAGTTCAGAAATAGGCGTATTAGTATAAGTAATACTCTGCTCACTTACATTATTAAAATTATAAGCAGAGGTAGAAAATTTTGCTTTATTGTTAGTTAAATTTTGCACTGTTGTAACATCATCATCATAACTATACCAAACAGTAATATTTTGAGTGCCAGCAGGAACTTGTAGCAATATATTATTTCTTAATAATGGGGTGCTTCCTCCATCAGCATAGGCAACTAATCCTTTTATTTCTGGTTCAAAGTTTCCTAAACTTGGGCTATTGCCAAACATATCCTTAGCTCCTTCATTTATCCATTTTCTGATGTCTGCTAAAAATTGTTGTTTATTCTGATTCCAATACAGTTTTTCATCAGTATCCAACCCTAATGGCATAATGTTCTTCTGCCCTAATTCACCAAACTCAACTGTTAATCTATGGTAAAGCATTGATTTTGTAGTATCTCCTGGTAATACTCTGTATGTAAAATGATTTGTAGGATAATTAGGATCGTTTTTAATTAAAGGATGATATACTAAAGTGTTATAAGTACTTTCAATTGTTCTAAAATCTGGTTCTAAAGTGCCATCATGACAACCAGAATTTGCACAAAGTGGAGAGAATATCCTGTCATGCAACCCATTAATTGTATGATTAGCAACTAAATAAGATGGATCATCTGAATTGTCAGGATAGGTAAGGTTATCGTAAGGATTATCTATTTCTTTCTTGCAAGAGAAGAATCCAACAAAAACAATTAAGCATAAAAAAAGAGTTTTTTTAGTAAATTTCATAGTTTATAAATTATCGAACATTGACATTGAGTTTGCTGCCAAATACTGAGTAGGAATCTGTCCTTTTATACCAAATATATCAGCAATTGTAAGCACACCATCAGTTGCGTTTCCAATAGGATTATTTTCACTACCTACTAAATTATTTGCAGGCACATTTTTGCCTACCATCATTCCAAATATTCTTCTTGCGTTTTGATCGGAATGATCAAAAGCGTAGAAGTCATTAAAGTCATGTATCGCATTTGAATCCAAGTTCCTGCCACATTCAGGAATAGCTATCATAATTGTATTTCCTGCCATAGATGGGATTGACTGTATTTTATCCCATAAATGAGCTAAAGAATGATCTGCCCTATGCACCGCCCTTAAATAACTAGTGAAGTTACTATGACAAACATCTACATTATTCAAATTAACTACAGAAAGTTTTGGCTTAAACCATTTCATAATTTCAAGAGCATAACCAATAGTTGTAGCATCACCATTATCAGAAACAGCTGGCATATCCACAGCAGAGGGATTAGCGTACATATATTTTAAAAATTCTTTTATATCATATTTTTCCTGTTCAGTATTATCAATAGTTACAAGACCTGAACCAACTGTACCCCATACATTATCCAAAAACTCTTTTGTTTTGTACATTGGCTCTAATTCATCAACTTGGTCATATACTTTTGCATTTGAAAGGTGTTTTTGTCCATCATTTCCAAACACAACATTAGGTGCAATAAAGTTAGCACCATATTTTACACCATAGTCTTCATTCAAACTATAATTTAGAAGTGGAACAGAATTCATAATTCCATTACCTATAAACCAAGTGTCAGTTGCTTTTAGGTTCAGATGCTTTCTGACATATTCAAAAATAGTAGGATTTATTGGTTTTCTTTTTAACCCTTGACTTGAGAGGGTGTTCCCTTGAAGCAAGCCATTTAACCCTCCATAATGGCCAGTAGTTGCACTTCTCATTTCTTTAAAAATTGTGCCTTGCTGTTGGAATGTTTGGCTAAGAATTTTAGGAATTGGTACATCTCCTAATCCAGGAACAGCTCCATCAGTTCCATATACAATTTTATCAGTTGGAGCAGCCCCATTAAAAAGATTGTACATAATATTTCCTGGAAAATTAACTCCTTGACTATCGTCCAAATATCTTTGAAGTATAGTTTCTTGCTGTCTCATGCCACCAGCAAAAAGCACAAAAACAACATGATCAGCCATCTGAGAACCAGCAGCAGCAAATAACCTACCAGTTGGCAAAATATATGGCATAACAATACTGGCTGTTGATGCTTTTACTACATTGGTAATAAATTTTCTTCTTTTCATAGTTTAGTTTTTAGTAATACTGATACTCATCAGAAAGCGCAAAAGCTGTATAAAGCATTTCTGCTGTAAAAGCAGGATTTACTTCAATAAATTTTGTTAAATATTCTTTCTCTGCTTCTGTAATATCTCTCACATAAAATCTTGTGTAGATATTAGTTAAGAAAATATCTATATCAGCACGCATAATAGAATCAGACGGGATAATTACATCTGGTTTATTCATGAAATTACTTACAATTACCTCATGAATAGTTTCCTTATCTCCAAATGCTTCAATACAATGCGTAATTTCTACTAATTCATTAGCACTTAATGCTTTTTGAAATAAATTTGCGTACAAAATAGAAATATACTGTTCATTGGATTTTAGTTTGGTTTTTTGCGCATTTGGTGGCATTGTATTTATTGCATCTACCCCATAGCTTACATCTTTTTTACAAGAGAAAATAATTATAGAAAATAAACAAACTAAAAAAAATATTTTTTTATTCATGACTAATAGTTTTTATAAAAATTTTGGTTTTACCGTTATCATTATCCACGACCAATTACTAGTTTCAAAAGCACTTCCTATGTATGGTTGTATTTCGTATTTTCCGTTACTATCTTCAAACTTTTTGTTTTCCAAATCTACAAATTCTTTTTCTTTTACTTCCTCTAAAGATTCTTTGCCGAAAAATTGAGAGTAGCCAATTTTAATATTGACTTCCTTACTTAAATCATATCCAATTGAAATATCCACTTCATATCCTAAATTCTGACTAAGAATAAGATTAGCTTCAGTTGCTTGATTTAGGTTAGCATCATAACCATTACCGATATTTCCTACAGCATTAAACATATGCGTTACTGCATTAAAACTCATTTTACCTTCTTTATATTTTACACCAAAAGTAATATCCTGCAAACCAACACTTCTTGCATGATTTCCTACATAAAAATAATCCATATTTCCATTAAATTTATGGTTAGTTCCAAAAAGAGGCATAAAGGCTTTATCCTTTTTAAAATCTTCACCATAAGGGTTCAAGTCATTTCCTGATTGCTGCTCGTAACTTGTAGTAAGCGATAAATTATCAGATAATTTGTAGGCAGCATCAACACCAATTAAATAAGCACTTAAATTCAGCCCTGTTTGTAAATAAAAATTTCCATTAAGAGAAAAAGCATTATACTTTGTAGTTAATCTCCCTCCAAATGTTTGGATATCATTTTTAATATAATATTTGTTAATGGTGTAATCTGAAAGGTAATTCGTTTGATTCTCTACCTCCATTAAATTGATATAATATCTTCTTAAATCAGTATCATACATTGTTTTAAGATATACTAAACTAAGCGATACATTCTCTAAGGATTTGTTCATCCATATATAGTGCATATCTTTATATCCTGCTGACTCGTCTAAGTTTTTAGTAAAGCCAAGATGCACTTTTAATCCTCCTTCATATTTTACAAGTGCAATATCATGGCTTCTACTTTGAGGAGCCCAACCCACATTTCCAAAAAGGCGGTGATCATCATACACTAATTCTTGCCTTCCAACTTTTACGCTTACATTTTCAATCAAACTTACTTCAGTCCACGCTTGATGAACCGTAAAAAAATCGTTTGTGCTGTTTAAAGTAGAGACACTACCCCAAGTTCTTACATCTTGTAAGCTTAAACCAACCTTATAATTATCTGCATTATAATTAAGATTTAATCTTGTTCTTTGGCTAGTTGAAATAGTCGCGTCCATTGCACTATCTGCCAAGTTTTTATAACCATGTTTATACTCCATTCTTGGTCTTATTTCTCCATCCATGCTAAACTGTGCAAATACACTATGAGCAAACAACATCATTCCTCCTATTAATAAATTTTTTATAATCATTTTTTCTTTTTTTAAGCGGTTTTTAATTCTTCAAATTTTGGACGATATTCCCAACTCTTTATAGTGTTTCTCAATACTATCCACCAGAAGAAGAATAGTGTAGAGATAATTCTTAATATTAATTTCAATGAAGTAAATTCTGACAAATCTAAGCCAAATACTCCACTAGCATCTGTAAGGCCTAAAATTGATGGAATTCTGTACCAATAATAGCAGGAAATTGCTGCTGCTGCAAAAACTAAAGCAACTTTTGTATAATCTTTTTCTTCAAATAATCTTCTAAGAATCCAATAAGCAAATAAGGTTATAGAAAAACCTAACATTGGCAAACCATATACTTCATCAAGATTTGCCCACCCTTCCATTCTTGTAGGAAAATCGGCAACATTAAACCATCCCCATACAAAACCAGGAAAACCTCCAACAAAAATAAAACTTGCAAATCGACTTATTGCAGATTCTTGATTAGAACTTGGGGTGATATTATCAGTAGAATCTGCACAAGGACTAATACAATTTACACAAGTTGAGCAATGAGTATTTGGTACTGTTACCAATGGCTTGCTTCCATAGAGTTTTTCTACTGGAAATACAGGGCAAAGCCCAGAACACCAGCCACTTTTTCCTTGATACAAATACCCAAGTATCAATGCTAAAACGCCTACACCTACAAGTGCTATTACTACTGAAAGTCCGCTTGTTTCTACATGGCGTAAAGGCACTAATACATAAAGCAAGATTACACTTATTAAATAAAATATTCCTTGTTGTTTTTGATCCTGTTGTTTTGCTTTACTAATTCCTAAATATCGAGCAAAAAGTGAAGTAGTTCCCATTGGACAGATATTTCGCCATACTCCAGGAGCAACAGCAAACAAGAGTGGAGCTGCAAAAATTAATACATTCCAAAAAGCATCACGCCCAAATGACTCTGGTAATGACGGAATAAATCTTAAAGAATCGTTAAGCATTAGAGTAAGGAACCCAATCCCCAAAATAAATAATAGTACTTGAAGTGCCCTCCAAATTCTCAATCCTTTTTTTGAAATTTCTTTTGTTTCCATAGTTATTTAATCAAAATGTGCGTATTCATCCGTCATTAGAATCTTCTTTTGTACTTTCTGTAAATCATGATCGTAAAAGAAGGTCTCCATTATTTCTGCTTTTTCTAAAGTTGTTGGCTCACGAGATAGCATTGTAAGGTACACCCAATTTATCATTCCTTCATAATATTCTCTTGAATTTGTTAAAATCTCAATATAATCTCCTTTGTTTTGTCCTGGTAAATTAAATAATAATCTTGCTTCATTAAACTCTATCATATTAAAACCATTATCAAATTCATCTGTTGTAGGAAAACGAAAAAACAAATCATCAAAAGAAGCATTTACAAAATTAAAAGTGTTCATATTTATTAAATCATATATAGCATTGTAGAGCATTCGTGCATACACTTCATTTATTTCAATAACTCCATTCATATATAAAACTTCAGATGAAATGATCTTTTTTAACTTATTTACTTCAAATCTTCTTTTATCTATTCCTTGTTGATTTCCTCCCATTAGAGAATCACTTAAAATTGCTTGCTCTAGAATGTTTATCTCAAAACTTAAATCTTCATTTGAAGCTCCTTCAATCATCCTTGCCTTTGTCATATCATAAATTCTATGATAATAAGCAGTTTTGTAAATTGTAGTAGAATCACCAATTGCAGTATCTAAAACAGTATTAGTCATTAGCTTTGTAATCAAGCTATCCCTATACTCCATTTTTAAATCATTATCTTTTAAATATTTCGCTTCTTCCTCCATTTCAGTATCTAATGGCTCTCTCCCAATTAAATCAATAAAAATACGATTTACATAATTCTCAATAAGCACGGTAGGGATTTCACCATAATAAGGTGGAGTGTTATTCGGAATTGTTTCAATTTCTTTTTTGCAAGAAGAAACAATAGCTATCATTAATAAAAAAATATAAATTCTATTTTTCATTATTTAGTATTTTAATCATTTACAAATTTAGAGTTTTTATACAGAAAAAACATGTTTTTTATCATACTATTTTTTTATTAGCTTAAAATTATTTATGAAATCTTGTTCTTTAATTTTTATTATATACACTCCCTTATTTAAGCTGTTATTAATTGTAAGTTGATTTGTAACATCATTCCAGCTTTCTATTAATTTTCCATTTATTTCAAATATCTGAATATCAAATTTTTCATTATTTGGCAAATCAATATTGATTTTTCCACTTGTAGGGTTTGGGTAAATCATAACTTTATTTTCAAATAAATCATTAATAGAAGAAGTGCAAGTATCTACATAAACCCAAATATCTTCACGCACCACACAACCATTAGAGTCAATCGCTTCCAGCAGATACCATGTATCTTGACCTGGAAAATCTACTATCCTGTCTCCTATCATTCCATTATTCCAAGCGTAAGATACAAAACCGGCTGTAGCTTCCAACACAATAGAATCCCCCAAGCACAAATAAGGAGGATTAGGAGCAGAATAAATGGTTAAATTTGGAGATGTAAATACATCTACTGTAAGTTCTCCTCTTGCTGCACATCCATTACTATCAATTGCTTCCACTACATAAGATGTGTTTATTGAAGGAGTTACTACTATTCTATTTGTAGTGTCATTTGTTGACCATACAATAGAAGTATAGTAAGCGTCAATCTCTAATACAATAGAATCCCCATCACAAATTATTGCAGGATTTACAGAAGAAAAGATATCGATTTCACCGATAGAAACAGTAAAACACGCACTGTCCGTGCAGCCAGTTGAATCGGTTGCCAAAACACAATATGTGCCGGCTGCTGTTACAATAATAAAGCTGCCAATAGCACCATTTGACCAGAGATAAGAAACAAAAGGATTAGATGTAGTTGTTGGTGATGCAAGCAGTGTAGTCGAACTTCCTGAATTGCAAATAACCGAATCCCCAATTATTTCTACTTCACAAGCAGTAGTTTGTGGACAAGGCAATAATTGTCCGTTTGGTCCTATTGCACTTGTGTAAGTAAAAATGCCATTTTGCATGGCAATACAGTCGTTATTATAAATATTTCCATCACAGCCGCAGACTGGCATATAAGTCAGTGGACATACACCAAAACCTCCTGTAGGAATACAGCTTTCACAAATGGTAGTATCACATCCTGTTTGTAAATCAGTAATGGTAACACACCACCCAGAGTAAAATGGTTTCTGATTAGAAGATCCTACTGGCGTACCATCATTCCAAGCATAAGTATATTGCGACATGCCGTTAACCGTAGCATTCATCATAATTGGAGAAGCTGGAAAAGGAATTGCTACCTGAACCCCTACAAGATTACAGGGAGAAGATGTAGAAGAAACAGTAAATTGAAAATCTTGATTATCATCTGGAACAATTCCGGGTGTACAAGGAGGTGTGCCAGGGCCGCTTCCAAACCCACTTGTAAGTGTTAAATCAAAAGTATAAGTTCCTGCAGCAAGTGGCGGCACTACAAAGGTGTCGGTGGTGTAGCACATTGCTGTAAGAAGACCAAGGCAATGATGAGCGTTAGCCATTATTGTATTTCCAACAACCGAGCTACTAGAGGATAGAAGTTCACAATCCGAACTAGAAAATTGCACATCAGCAAATATAAAAACGGTATCGTTAGTAGTTGGCTGTAAAGGTGCCCATTGGAATATTCCAATTGTTCCTTGTGTTGTTCCTTGTGCAGTTACTCCTAATGAAATAAAAATGTTTAAAGATAAGAATAGTAGTTTTTTCATTTTTTAAAAATTTAAATTTTGTGTAAATTTCAGAAAAAAACTAGATAAAAGCAAGGAAATTGAAGAAAAGAAAAATAATCTTATGTACTCAAAAGCCTTTATCGCACAAATACAAATTCAGAATTGGAAGATAATTCACTATCAAAAGCATAACCTCCCTCATTAAAATCAACTAATTTATTAGGAGAGGTAATTTTGTTTTTAATGATGTATCTGCACATCATTCCTCTTGCTGATTTTGCAAAAAAGGAAATGACTTTTAGTTTCCCATTTTTGAAATCTTTGAAAACAGGAGTAATTAATGGAACTCCTAATTCTTTCATATTTAACACTTTACTGTATTCATTTGAAGCTAAATTAATTAAGAAACTGACTTTATCATTTTTCATTTCATTGGTAAAATGATTACTTAAATCATCTCCCCAAAATTGGTATAAAGTGTTTCCTTTTATGGTTGTAAGTTTTGTACCCATTTCCAAACGGTAGCTTTGCATCAATTCCAGAGGCTTTAGCATGCCATATAATCCTGAAAGTATCCGTAAATGTTTTTGTGCAAAATCAAAATCTTTATTGTTAAAATCATCCGCTTTTAAGCCTTGATACACATCACCTTTAAAGGTAAGGATGGCTTGTTTGGCATTATCTTGGTGAAATGGTAATGACCAATTACTGTATCTATCAGCATTTAATAATCCTAAATTAGGGCTAATTCCCATTAATTTTGACAATTAAGTTGGCGAAAAATCTTTTAAAATATTTGTTAATTCTTTCGCTTTATCTAAAAATACACATTCTGAAAAACTAATGTTGTTTGTGTTTTTACTACTATCAATCTTTTTTGCAGGAGAGATTATGATTTTCATTTGGATTTGTATTATTGCACAAAATTACCAATAAATTCCATGTATCATCTAATAGAAAAGTATAAACTTAGTTCACTGCATTTAATGGTCGTTATTTTAGGACTAACTGGTGTATTTGGCAAATTAATTTCCTTAGATGCCATCCACTTAGTATGGTAC
Organism: Flavobacteriales bacterium; assembly: GCA_014381465.1. GTDB lineage: Bacteria > Bacteroidota > Bacteroidia > Flavobacteriales > BACL11 > DUAL01. The sequence continues at coordinate 150,554 of JACNLP010000042.1, forward strand.
CGGATGCTTATTGCTTTTGTTACTTTACTGCTCTTTTTGGTATATAAAAAGCAGTTGTTCTCGGTCAGCCGCAAAGATTTTTTTGGGATTCTTGGGGTTGGCGCTTTGGTTACTATCCATTGGTTATGTTTTTTTCAATCCATAAAAGTTTCTACCATTTCGGTTGCGGTAGTCTGTTTGGCCACTTCTTCTCTTTTTTCTGCACTAATTGAACCCTTGTTTTTTAAACGACAACTTTTGAAATATGAAGTATTGATGGGTATAGTAGTAATTGCTGCATTAATCTTTATTTTAGGAGCAGAAACGCAATATTTTTGGGGTTATTTCTATGGAATAACGGCTGCATTTTTAGGTACTTTATTTACTCTTTATAATGCAAAATATATTAATAAAGTGGGAGCGGCAAAAATTACAATGATTGAGATGTTGGCGGGTGTGCTAATTATAAGTTGTATTTTATTGTTTCAGAAAGATTATACTGTTTTTACTTCTCTAATATCAGTAACAGATTTTAGTTACTTGCTGATTTTAGGAACGCTTTGCACTGCAATGGTATTTGTTTGGATGACTGAAATAATGAGGCATATTACGCCCTATTCCTTAATTATGGCTGTCAACCTTGAACCAATTTATAGTATCATATTAGCACTTGTCATTTTTGGTGACTCTGAGCTGATGAGTACTTCATTCTATATTGGAAGTGGTGTTATCATTGGTATTGTTTTTTTAGAAGGATATCTAAAAAATAAACAATAGTTTCTTGATAGAGTCGTTTTGATTTTTAATTTTGCGGTTTCTTTTTAAAAAAATAAAATAAAAATGAAAAACATATTATTTCTTATCTGCATTTTGTTTGCTACACTTTCTAATGCACAAAACTTATCTGAACTTTTAGGGAATACTCAAAAAGGACATAAAATTAGTGGTGAAATAAAAAACATGCAGGACACCACTGTAATTTTGGCATACTATTTTGGCGGCAAACAATATGTTACTGATACAGCAGTAGTAACAAATGGAAAATTCACTTTTAGTGGCGACAAACAGTTGGATGGTGGTATTTATTTAATAATTCTTCCTGGCGGAAAATATTTTGAATTGATTATTTCTGAGCAAAAATTCTCATTTACTACTGATATAAATAATTTGGTAGCTAGTATGAAATTCAACAATTCAAGAGAAAATGATGCTTTTTATACCTACTTAAATTTTATTACAAGCCAACAGCAAAAAGTAGCGCCTCTTAAAGAAAGGTTAGCAAATGCACAAGAAAATGAAAAAAAGAAAATTCAAGAAGAAATAAGTGAAGTAGATAATTTAGTAAGGGATTATCGTGATGATTTTCAAAGCAAGTATAAGGATGTGTTTTTTAGTAAAATTATAAGTGCCACTACTGATATTGTAATTCCAGAAACGCCATTGGATTCTACTGGAAAACCAAAAGAAAACTTTCCGTTTTACTATTACAAAAAACACTTTTGGGACAATATGGATTTTTCAGATAATAAAATGCTCAGAACACCTATTTTCTTCAATAAAATGGATCAGTATTTAGAAAAATTCAGCCCAAAACATCCAGATTCTATTATCGTTTCAGCTGATATATTGATAGAAAAAGCAAAGGCAAATAAAGAAATTTTTAAATATGTTGTTTCTTATATCACTTCTACTTATGAGCGTTCTAAAATTATGGGTATGGATGCGGTTTTTGTTCACATGGTTGAAAAATATTATATGACTGGCCAATGCGATTGGGTAAAGGAAAAACAATTAAATAAAATAATTGAAAGAGCAAGTAGGATTAGTCCAAATATGATTGGAAAAAAACCACCAAATCTAGTATTTAAGGACACTTCTAATCAGTATCATTCTCTTTATCATTTAGAGGCAGAGTACACACTTCTTTACTTTTACGATCCGGATTGTGGGCATTGCAAAAAAGAAACTCCGAAAGTAAAAGCAGTTTGCGATTCATTAATGGGTGCTGGAATTGATATTAAAGTATTTGCAGTAACTACCGAATTTGATATTGAAAAGTGGAAGGAATTTATAAGAAAATACAATACTGGCAACTGGATAAATGTAGGTGATATTCAGTTTGATAAGGAAGGGAATCCTGTAGCTACATCTAATTGGAGAGAACAATACGACATCTACTCTACCCCTGTAATTTATCTTTTAAATAAAGATAAAGAAATAATTGCCAAACGAATAAATGACAAACAGATTGTAAAAATAATTCAGAGAGAAGAATAATAATTGATTTTTATCTTCACTTTCATCCTACATTGGATTTATCAATTTCTTAGAAAGAGGCATGATACAACCTATATTTATTATATTTGTTTTCCAAAAGAAAGCTGTTATCAAAAGTAACCTTTATGCAAAACATTCCTTTAGCCGAAAGAATACGCCCTAGAAAACTTGCAGAAGTTATAGGACAAAAACATCTGATTGGCGAAAAAGGAACGCTAAAAACAGCCATTAATAACAAACTCATCCCCTCTATGATTTTTTGGGGACCACCAGGAGTTGGAAAAACTACTTTATCCAACCTTATCGCTCAAGAATTAGACCGTCCATTTTATACTTTATCAGCTATAAATTCTGGAGTAAAAGATGTGCGTGAAGTAATCCATAAAGCATCATCCTTAGGACTTTTTGGTAAAAATATTCCAATCTTATTTATTGATGAAATTCATAGATTTAGTAAAGCACAACAAGACTCTTTACTTGGGGCTGTTGAAAAAGGAGTAATAACCTTAATTGGAGCAACTACCGAAAACCCTTCTTTTGAGGTTATATCCGCCCTACTTTCTCGTTCACAAGTTTATGTTTTAGAGTCTTTATCAAAAGGAGAGCTACAAGAACTTTTAGATAGAGCAATTACACAAGATGAAGTACTAAGCAAACAAAATATCACCTTAAAGGAAACAGAATCCTTAATGCAAATATCAGGTGGAGATGCAAGAAAATTATTAAATATTCTGGAATTAGTTGTTAGCTCAGTTGATGCAAAAGAAATCATCATTACTAATGATTTAGTAATAGAAAAAGCACAACAAAACATTGTTCGTTATGATAAAAATGGCGAGCAACATTATGATATAATTTCTGCTTTTATTAAATCAATAAGAGGTAGTGATCCTAATGGAGCTGTTTATTGGTTAGCAAGAATGATTGAAGGCGGAGAAGATGCGAAATTTATCGCTAGGCGTTTATTCATTTTAGCTTCAGAAGATATTGGAAATGCAAATCCTACTGCATTGGTTATTGCTAATAATTGTTTTCAAGCAGTAAATGTGTTAGGCTTCCCAGAAGCAAGAATTACACTATCGCAAACCGTAATATACTTGGCTTGTTCTCCTAAAAGCAATGCTTCTTATATGGCGATAAATGATGCACAGGAAGAAGTTAGAAAAAGTGGAAATCTTAGCGTTCCTTTACATTTACGAAACGCGCCAAGCAAACTAATGAAAGAGCTGGGTTATGGAAAAGATTACATTTACTCACATAATAAACCAACAGACAGTCAAGAGTTTTTACCTGAAGAAATAAGTGGTAAAATGATTTACAATCCCTCTAATAATAGCAAGGAAAATGCGTTTAGAGAAGGGCTTAAAAACCTCTGGAAAGGAAAATACAATTATTAAACTATATTTGCGAAATGAAAAAAACACTTTTAATTTTACTTACTACTCTCCTGTTTTTTGCTTGTAAGCATGAGTTGGAACGCCCTACTTGGGATGTTGATTTATTAGTGCCATTAATTCATTCCCAGATGAGTATTAATGATATACTTACTGATAGCAATACTACTATAAATGAAGATGCTAATGGTTTTATTACTCTTATTTTTCAGGAAGATTTTATTGATTTTAAATTTGATACTTTAGTAAATATTAAGGCAAGAACAGATGAGAAATCTACAACACTTGATTCTGTAGTTTTTGATGATGTAGTAATTGCCGATACCTCAACAATTGGGGAAGCGATAAGTGAAATCCCTTTTGGCACCACCCTATTTCCAGATGGAACAATGAGGACAATTCCTGCATTGACAATTGCCAATGAGGACACAATAAATGTAGATGCTAGTGAATATTTTGAAACCATGACTTTGTATAATGGAATGTTAAAAATAAAACTAAAAAATGGTTATCCTACCGATATTTCTAATGTTAGTTTATCTCTGATTAATGCAGTAAATCAGAACTTGATTGCAACATTTAATTTTCCTTTAATACCATCAGGAACAACTGCAGAAGATAGTATTGATATTTCTGGGCAAACATTAGATGAAAACCTTTTGGCTATTTTACATAATATGGACATTAATGCCTCAAATGGAGATGTACTTATCAACTATGAAGATGCTATAATTACTACTATTACAATTGCAGATATTGGACTTTTGGAAGCAACCGCTTTTTTTCCAGAACAACAATTAGATTCCTCCAAAACTGAGTTTACTTTTGATTTAGGAAAAGCTCAACTTACTGAGATAAAAATAAAAGAAGGGGCTGTTACAATCAGTGCTTTAAGTACCCTTCCAGATACTGGAAAAATAATTTATAATATCCCATCTTTAAGAAAAAATGGAGTTCCTTTTACTTCTACAAGTGTTATCCCTCCTAGTATAAATGGAGAAATGACAATGCTTAACTTTGATTTTGATGGTTATTTACTTGATTTAACAGGGCAAGATGGTCGGCTTGGTGGCGATACTGTAAATACTATTTATTCCGAATCTTTTACATATATAGATTCCACAGGGGAATTAGTAACTATCAACCAAACCGACAGCTTCTATTCCTTTACCGATTTTGATTTTGTTACAGAATATGCAAGAGGTTTTTTAGGACAAGATACACTTGAGGTAGAAGAAACTCAAAGTAAAACAAATGTATTTAATAAAATAATATCTGGGGATTTGGATTTAGAATCTGCAACACTTAGCTTGAATATCAAAAATTATTTGGGTGCTGATTTACAAATCAAATTTGATAAATTAGGCACTTATAACTCTGTTACAAATACAACTGTTTCGGCAGGATTTAACTTTTTATCTCAATTTTTTACTATTCCAAGAGCTACCGAAATTATTGGTGCAATTCCAGTTGTTCCATCAATTACAAATATAGAATTAGATGCTAAAGATATGTTAGAAATCTTGCCAAATAAATTCCAATCAAAGATGGATATTTATGTAAATCCTTTTGGACAAAGCTCCACCCCTGGTTTTTTATATCCTGCTCACACAATTGATGCCAGTTTAAATCTTGAAATTCCTTTATCACTTATTGCAAATAATCTTACCCTAATTGATACAAATGAGGTTAATATTAATCAATCCAGTGAAATCGAGATTGAAAAACTATTTATTACTATTAAAAATGGAATCCCTTTTGATGCTTCAATAAATATAATTCTATATGATGAATTTGATAATTTGATTGATACGCTTTTTAATAATGCTATTCTTTTATCTGCAAAAGTAGATGAAAATAATATGGTTTTTGAAAGCACTACCTCTACCCTTACGGCAGATTATAATCAGAGTATGAACATCAGAAAGATAATAACAGTTGCAACATTTAATACAATGCCCAATAATAGCTTTGTTAAAATTTATAGCGACTACAAAATGGATCTTACAATGAGTGCTAAACTGAGAAAAACCATAGGAAATTGAAAAAAATAATATACCAAATAATCTTTCTTCTAATACCTGTTTTTCTATTTGCAGGAGACAGCACACACACTAGCAATACAATAACTTGGGATAGTAAACTAATCCTAGAATCTAATAGTTTGAATATGGATTTTGCAAACAGAATGTTATATGGAGGCTACATAAATGAACATCAAAAAAATGATTGGATTTCAAATTTAGATATAAACAATACTCTTTTTACTGAAATATCAAATGGAATAACTTACCAAAGGAAATTTAATAATAGTAAAATCCTTTTTTCTATTACTGACCGTAACATAGCTCGCATTTCTTTTACAGATGATTTAATGAAACTCATCTTATTTGGGAATTACAACTACCAAGGAGATACCTTAAATTTTGATAAAACCAACTTTAGTTTTGATAGGTTTCAGCAAATAAAAATGGGTTATGGAAAAACATTCAAAGTACAAAAAAACTACTTAACTATTAGTACAGCTTTCTCTTATTTAAATGGGAATCATCACCTTTCTTTTGTTTCAGAAAATACAAGTTTCTATACTTCTGCCTTTGGTACTTACAACAATTTGGAGTACGATATAAATGCTTTTGCTACAGACACAAATGATTTTAATCTCTTTACAAATAATGGAAATGGAATTGCTTTTGATTTTGCAATATCGTTTGAAAATAATGAGAAAAAATACACCCTTTATTTAACAGATTTGGGTTATATTAATTGGAAGGAAAGTGCTTTAAAATACAACACTGATACTTCTTTTTCATTCAGTGGATTTGAAATTGATGACCTTTTAGAGTTTAACGACTCCATAATAGAAGCAGAATCCGATAAGTATTTGGAAGATATTTATATTGGTGCAAGAAAAGGAGTTAAAAAATCTTATATCCCAGCTAATTTTGGGTTTAAAGTAGAAGCACCTCTTTCCGATTTATATTTTAGTAAATATATTTTAGGGTTTAATCTTAAATGGCAACCCAATCAAGATAATGTACTTTTTTCTGGAGAGAAAATATTGCAAGGATTTTATGAATCTGCTTATTCCCCTTATTTTTATTTGAAAACTTTTGCAGAAACAAAATACGCTTTGCTTATTCCTAAAATTGCAATTGGAGGTTATTATCAAAAACTTAGTTTCGGACTATCTGCACAATTTGGAAATAAAGTTCCTATTCGCTTAGGAACGCAACATTTAGAAAGTATCTTTAAAGGAAAAGACAGCAAAAACCTAAGTGTATTTTTACAAATAGGAGTTAGATTTTAAATAATATGCTAGCAAAAATCAGTAAAATACAACATAAAAAAAGTGGAAACTTCTTTCTTTTAGCAGGACCGTGTGCTATTGAAGGAGAAGAAATGGCAATGGAAATTGCAGAAAAAATACTTGCAATAACCAACAAATTAGAAATCCCCTTCATCTTTAAAGGAAGTTACCGAAAAGCAAACCGTTCTCGCTTAGATTCTTTTACTGGAATTGGTGATATGGAAGCTTTAACTATCCTAAAAAAAGTGGGTGAACGCTTCAACATCCCTATTGTAACGGATATACACACTGCTGAGGAGGCTTCAATTGCAGCCCAGTATGTAGATGTTTTGCAAATTCCTGCTTTTTTATGCAGACAAACTGATATCCTAGTTGCTGCAGCAAAAACAGGTAAAATTGTAAATATTAAAAAAGGACAATTTTTAGCTCCTGAAAGCATGATACATGCAGTAAATAAAGTAAAGGAAAGTGGAAATAATGCCATAATGCTAACTGATAGAGGAACTATGTTTGGCTACCAAGATATGGTAGTTGATTTCAGAGGAATTCCTACTATGCAAAACTTTGGTGTACCTGTTGTATTGGATATTACGCACTCTCTACAACAACCCAATCAAAGTAGTGGTGTAACTGGAGGTAAACCTGAAATGATAGAAACCATAGCCAAAGCTGGAATTGCTACAGGAGTTGATGGTTTATTTTTAGAAACACATCCCAACCCTTCCACAGCAAAATCAGATGGTAAAAATATGTTGCAATTGGACAAGCTAGAGGATTTACTTACTAAGTTGGTAAAGCTCAGGAAAGCTTTATAATTACCCCTATAAAACAGGAGGCCATTCTGCTAGCTAAATATGAGCTGTGTTTAAATCCAAATAGCTCTGTAAAATAATAGCTGCACTCACTTTATCAACAAGAGATTTATCCCTTCTTTTTATTTTTTTTATTCCAGCATCTAATATGCTTTGTTTAGCAATTTTGGAAGTAAAGCGTTCATCAATTCTTTTAATAGGGATTTGAGGATATTTTTTAGAGAGTTTTTTTACAAAATTTTGAGTAATTTGGGTGCTATCCGTTGGGGTTCCATCCAAGTTTTTTGGCTCGCCCACTACAAAGCAATCTATTTCTTCTTTGGCTAATAAATCTTTTATAAAAGTAAAAAAATCAGATGTGTCAACTGTGCAAAGTGCAGATGCAATTATTTGCAAAGAATCAGAAATTGCAAGCCCAATTCTCTTTTTTCCAAAATCAATTCCAAGGGCTTTTGCCACTATTGTTTTACAATTTGGTAAGTAATATTTTCTGGCAATACTTCTATAATATAAGCTCCAGAAGAGTAATTAGAAATGTCAAAATTCCATTTTTCATTTATATTATTTGCAGATTTTATCACTTTCCCATTTACATCTAAAATTTTCAAATCATGCTGCTTGGTATCATTAAAAGTGATGGAAAAAGAACCCATTGTAGGATTTGGAAAAAGTTTGATATTAGTATAATTTTCTTTAACCGACAATGCATTCAAGTCAATTGGAGGGAAAACGATATAATCAATCCAAGCACAATCTTGTCCACTTTGCCAACTACCATCTTTTTCATATTCCCATTTAAAAGTATTTTGCCCCACCCCTACCGGATAAGTTGCTAAAGTCCATGGCTTATTTCCTGACCATTCTGCTATTTTTGCACCATTTATCTTGAATTTTAAGAAGTCATAATCTTCTTCTGAAGAAACGGAGTAATAAAAAGAAATATCCCCAGCAGCCAAAACATTTACTGTTATTGAAAGTTCCGATTCCTCTGCATCAGGCAATCCGTTAAAAGATTGGCTACAATAAGTTCCTTCATAAGGTTGCACGCTATCAACAAACCAAGGAAATACACCTTGAATCCAAGCGTAATTAGTAAAATTTCCTGTTTCATAATCTTCATCAATAATACCAATTACTTCTGAAAAAATAAAGTTGTAATTGTAAGTTCCGTTCCCAAAATTAAAAGGAAACTGTGCCAAAGTGCCAAGTGGTGTAAGCGCATCAATACTAATGGTAAATACCGTATTTGCAGATTGGCTAATATTCAAATTATTGATATTGGAAGTAGAAGATGTAACACTCACATAAGAACTTAAACTAGATAAATTTGCTTGCAAATTATTAATATCGGCATGACCAGAATTTACCGCCTCCACAATAATATCAACCGTTTCACCAGCATCCAATTTTCCATTTCCATTTCCTGTTGCCACATCATCAATAGTAAAACTTATATGCCCCAATAATGGTGCATTCAGCATTATTTGGATATTCGAAATCCAAGAGTTTCCACTAGCATCCGTTACATCCAAATTGAAAAGTACTTGATGCTGGTCAGGAATATTATTATCTACAACAAAAGTAAAAGCATTACTGATTGTACTAGCTTGATTGGCATTCACAAAAGAGGTGAAATCCAAACTATCAGTTATTGTAATATATTGATTATTTGTACTAAGTTTCACATTTAAATTAGTCGCATTTACTGAGCCCAAATTCTGCAAGTCCACATCCAAATGAATCACTTCTCCATAATCAACTAATCCATTATTATTTCCAAAACTATCATCTACTAAATAATTAGGACAAATAACAAAAGGTGCATTAGTAGTAATAACCGAAACCGTTCCGATATAGGGCTCACGGAATTGCTTAGTAACAACCAAATCAGCAGTTCCTAAATTAGCTAGAGGAGAAAAACTTAAAGTTACCATTCCACTTTGCCCAACAATTTGTGCATCAAGCAAAGTACCATTCATAGAAAGGGCAACATAAGCATGCTCTTCTGCTGTAACTGCTAATGTAGAAGTACCAAGAGGAACAGCTGAAAGGTGAGTTACACTCATAGTAGCAGGAACGCCTAAATAAGGCATCACAGAAGGATCTCCCATCAAATGATAGATTTCCCAATAATACTGCTCAGAACCACCAGCTTGGGTTACCGCCAAATTTCCGGCATGTAGCATTTGCCCTTGAGTTATAAACCAATCAGCTTGCTGTTCTCCATTTTCATGCCAAATACAATCGTAAATTCCTAATCCAGTTTGTGCGTAAGTAGGATTTGTTGGTGGAGGCGTAGTACCATTTCCAACACCCCACCAATAATCTTCATTCCAATAAGTGTTATTTGAGCCGCCAATATAACCAACTGCCCCTTTACTATTTGCTCTTAAAAGTGCTTCTCCAAAACATTCTGGAACATCAAATTTATTCGATTGACAACAATTTCCTATAATCAAACCATACTCATTTGTATTCTGTAATGAAGGCACATCAGAAGTTGTAAAACTTGGATCGGACCAACCAGAAGAACCACAATGAGCCGTATAATTTGCAAAACCAACTCCCCCACTTATATCTGCAATAATTGCAGCAGAAGCCCCTGACATATCAGAAGTAATTGGGCTTCCTGAACCATATAGGTAAGTGTAAGAAGTTAGACCATGTGTAGTATTGAAATAATTATCTGTTCCATAATTTATTTGCCCATTTCCATAAGTTGGCGCCATAGAAGCATCCACCCCAGCAACCATCACTACCTCATCCAAATAAGAAGGATCAGCCATGGTATATTGCTCATATTCTAAGGTTTTCAAAATTTGAGGTGTCAATTCCTCAGGCATGGTAGCTGAAAAACGACCATAATACATTTCAGGATAAAAATCACCTCCACCATCAAATTCACAATAATACATATCCGCCAAATGAGAACCAGCATTACCATTAAAAGAAGGCACTTGGGCATCATCTCCCACAATTAGTAAATAAGTTGGAGCAGGATCATTTACAGTAGCATTATCATACATATTTTTGATAAAAGCCCTAATAGAAGTTGTTGTGTTACCAACATTTGGATCGTTTGTGTAACCTTCAACTACTTCAAATCCTTTTTTGGTTTTCCATTCTACAAATGGTTGCAAAATAGTTTGAAACATAGGATCGGAAATTATTACATATTTTATTGGATAAGTAGAAATAACATCCTTTGTTGGAATTGGTAGGTAATTTACAAATTGCTTAAACTGATGCTCAAAATTTGGATTAAAATATTGCTTTCTAATCGCTAAATCTCTCTTAAAATCTACATTTTTGAAAATTATTTTTACTTCTATTTTCGTTATGATTTTAAGCTCATTTGTAACAGGATTATAGCGAAATGGAGAAATACTTAATCGGCCCATCTCTCTTCCACGCATTTTGCCCAAAACTTCTGTTTTTACAATAGGATTCTCATTAAATCCATTGATTTGATAAAAATCTCTATCAAAGATAAAAGGCACATCTTCTGCATTATCGCCTTTTGAAATGGAAGGCTGATTAGGGAAGATAGGTAAATAAATATTATAATCAGACAATGAAATACTTTGCTCTTGAATATTTATAATTTTTATAACTGCCTCTGCGCCATAAGGAATACTAAAAAGTTTCTTTAAAACAGGAAGTTCTGGCTTTCCAAAATCATTATTAGCAGTAAAACCATTTACAATTAATTTTATAAAATCACCCTCTTTTGTTTTTATCACCTTTGTTGTAAATTGGGAAAAGCTACTTACAAAAGAAAATTTACTAATTGAATTATTAGTGATTTCAAATTGATTGTAAGAATCATTTAGCTTTATTTCTTCTGAAAAAGAAAGAAAAAAAGTGAATAAAAGAGTTGTAAAAAGTATACCTAGTTTTTTCATAATAAATTATTTTTAGGCAAATTTAATAAAATTGAATAGACAAAGCTGATTCTTAATACGACATATTACTTATTCAAAAACATAAAGAATAACGAAACTTTATTTTTTTATAGCCGTATAAGTTGGTGATTGCGGTGAATACCGCTTTTTTTATGCCTTCTTTTTTGTTTTCCTACTTGCTTAGATTCTCGCGAAAAGTTCTTTTTCTATCGCCTAATATCTATCATCTAATATCTATTTTTATCTTTGCACTATGATAAAAAAATGGAAAGAAATAATTGAATCCGCTTGGGAAAACCGAGAACAATTAAAAGATGTAAAAACTATTGATTGCATCAATTCAATTATTGAAGAAATTGATAAAGGTAGATTGCGTACAGCAGAACCTACTAATAATGGATGGAAAGTTAATGATTGGGTAAAAAAAGCAGTAATTCTATATTTTCCTATCAGAAAGATGGAGACTATTGAAATAGGACCACTAGAATTTCATGATAAAATGAAACTTAAAAGTGGCTATAAAGAACTTGGAGTAAGAGTTGTCCCTCATGCAGTGGCTCGATATGGTGCATATTTAGCTCCTGGCGTAATAATGATGCCATCATATGTAAATATTGGCGCTTTTGTTGATAGTGGAACAATGGTAGATACTTGGGCAACTGTTGGTAGTTGCGCTCAAATCGGAAAAAATGTACACCTATCTGGTGGAGTTGGGATTGGTGGCGTTTTAGAACCCGTTCAAGCATCTCCAGTGATTATTGAAGATGATGCTTTTATTGGATCTCGATCAATTGTAGTTGAGGGAGTAAAAGTTGAGAAAGAAGCTGTGTTGGGAGCAAATGTTGTGCTTACTGCTTCAACAAAAATAATTGATGTTAGTGGGGAATCTCCTGTAGTATACAAAGGAATTATACCTAGTCGTTCAGTAGTAATTCCAGGAACTTATAACAAAGAATTTCCTTCTGGAAACTATGGAGTTCCTTGTGCATTAATCATTGGAAAAAGAAAAGAAAGCACTGATAAAAAAACCTCCTTAAATGATGCGCTTAGAGAATATAATGTAGCTGTATAATGAGAATAGGATTTGATGCAAAAAGAGCGTTTTTAAACAACACGGGATTAGGTAATTACTCTCGTGATACTATTCGTATACTCTCTAAATTCTTTGATAAGAATAAATATTTTTTATATACACCAAAAAACAATAATAATCCAAGATTAGGATTTCTTAACAATAGAGAAAATGCATTTATTAGGACTCCTCAATCTCTACTTAATAAAGCCTTAAAATCATATTGGAGAAGTAAAAGTATTGTAAAAGATCTATTTACAAATAAAATAGATATTTATCATGGATTAAGCCATGAGCTACCAATTGGAATTGAAAAAACAAATATTAAAACTGTCGTTACAATTCATGATTTAATTTTTATTCGTTACCCTCATTTATTTAAAGCAATTGACAGACGAATTTATCTTAAGAAATT
>JACNLP010000010.1 GCA_014381465.1 Flavobacteriales bacterium
GTAATTTTGATAGTGGAAAGGATAGGGATAGTAACTTTGTTTACGGACCAAGTACGCCAAGAACATTTTATTTCGGATTAGTGTTGAAATCACTCTAGTAAAAAATAGTTAGTTTATTTAAAAGCCTCTTGTTTCAAGGGGCTTTTTTTATGGTAAAGTTTACTTTTTAAATTATAATGAATTTTTCATATATTTGCTCAAGTTATATTTTTCAAAGTGGCGATAAAGGGTTTTTTTGTTATTTTGAAAATAAAAAAATAAAAATCATGAAAAAACTACTACTTATATTACTTTGCTTGCCTTTGATTGGGGTTGGGCAAGATTTTGATTGGGCAATATCAATGGGAGATTTAAACCAAACTAGTAATGTTCATTATGTTGAATCAGGGCAGGGAATTGATGTAGATGTAAATGGTGATGTAGTTATAACTGGTTTTTTTGCAGGTTCGTCAGATTTTGACCCTGGGGCAGGAGTAACTACTCTAACAGCAGTTGATAGTTTAGATATTTTTATTCAGAAATTAGATGTAAATGGTAATCTGATTTGGGCAAAATCTGTTGGAGGAACAGGTAGAGATGCAAGCCTTGATCTTATTTTAGATTCTTATGGTAATATTTATATTGCGGGTTTTTTTAATGATATAGTTGATTTTGATCCTGGGGTTAGTATATCAAATCTTACTGCAGGGACATCTTCTGATATATTTATTTTAAAGTTAGATGCTAATGGGAATTTTGTTTGGGCAAAATCCTTTGAGGGTAATTATATTAATCTTTCAATAGATAATTCAGACAATCTTTATGTCACAGGGTCATTTTATGGTGTGGTTGATTTTGATCCTGGAACAAGTGTTTATAACTTATCATCTCAAGGGTATAAAGATATATTCTTGTTAAAACTTGATATGTCTGGCAATTTCGTTTGGGCAAAATCGTATGGAGGATCCTATCTTGATGATGTGGCAATGGCAGTTAATGCAGATGATAATGGATATGTTTTTTTAACAGGATATTATAGTGGTAATGTTGATTTTGACCCTTCAAGTTTGAATGGGAATTTAGTGTCTATTAATTGTTCGGATATGTTTGTGTTAAAAGTAGACGCATTAGGAAATTTTGTGTGGGTAAAATCTTTTGGTGGTAATTATAATACTTGTGGTGGTGGTGAGCAAGGAAGATCGATTCTGTCTGATGATTTAGGAAATGTTTATGTAACTGGTTTCTATCGCGATACTGCTGATTTTGATCCGGGACCCGGCATACATACTCTTATTTCTAATGGTACAAATCCCGAAATATTTGTTTTAAAGTTAAATGAAAATGGAAATCTTGTATGGGTATATTCCTTTGGAGACACTACTGCTGATTATGGATGCTCAATTAAAAAAGATAAATCAGGATATATATATGTTTCGGGCTTCTTTGGTGGTACAATTGATTTTGATCCTGGTGCAGTTGTAAAAAACCTGTCTTCTACTACTAATACAAGTAACTTTATTTTAAAACTTGATACAGATGCTAATTTTCAATGGGCACGACATATTGAAGGAGCTTCTTGGGCAAGTCAGCCATCATTAGCAGTAGATAATAATTACAATGTTTTTCTTGCTGATGAATATTACGGAACAATTGATTTTGATCCAAATTCAGGAATATATAATCAAACATCTGTAGATATGACTGATATATTTGTGTTAAAACTTACTCAAACAATTAGTGACCTAAATGAAAATTTGATTAATAAGGAAAAGACATTAATAAAAATCATAGATATTTTGGGAAGAGAAACAACACCAACAAACAACACTTTACTTTTCTATATTTATAGTGATGGTACTGTGGAGAGAAGAGTAGTAATAGAGTAAAAAAACATTGAGCTATTTTAGAAGAAGCCACTTAGTAAGTGGCTTTTTTTATGGTAAAGTTTACTTCTGTAAACAAAACAATAACTCAATCAGGGTAGTATTTTTCGAAATTTTGTCAATATAAATTAATTGAAAATAAAAGTTTAATATTCAATACTATACAAGCTTTGTGTAAAGTTATAAATTAGTGTAATATAAAGATATTTGAAGAAATACGGCTATCAAATAAAAACTTCTTGTAATTTTGTGGTTTACAATTGTAAATTAAAATAATTATGCACTCTAGGCTTAAAAATTGGATGGAATCAGAGGGGTTAAAGTCCTCAGTATTGGCGGATAATATTGGTGTAAATCGTGCTACTATTTCGCATATACTTTCTGGCAGAAACAAGCCAAGTATTGATTTTTTAGAAAAACTATTACATACCTATCCTAATATAAATGCCAACTGGCTAATTAGTGGAATTGGCTTTATGACTACACAGAAAGAGGTGAATGAAGTGAAAGTAGCCAAAAAAATAGGGAAGGTAGTGGTATTTTATGATGATAATTCATTTGAGGAGATGGGGAAATAGACATTAGTATTGAGATTTCAGTATTTAGACTTAGTTGGTGGTAGTTTGTGGTTAGTTGCTAGTTGTTTCTCTTTTCCTTATTCTGTCTAATATCTCAATACTAACATCTAATGTCTAGTTTTTATTAAAAGCATAGCGGTCTAATCCCTGACATCTAAATTAGTAGTCTAATATCTATTATCTAAAAGCATAGCGGTCTAACATCTATTTTTTTACATTTGCGAAAAATAAACATATGTACAGCATTGTCCGTTTTTTCCTATTTCTTTTCAATCCTGAATTGATACACCATATTACCTTTAAAATAATAAAATTTGGAGGTATGATTCCTGGTAAGCAATGGACATGGCGTTTGTTCTTTAAAGTAAAGGATACTAGATTGGAGCGTGAGGTATTTGGGTTAAAATTTGAAAATCCTGTAGGCTTGGCAGCAGGTTTTGATAAAGATGCAAAGCTTTTTGATGAATTGTCCTCTTTTGGCTTTGGTTTTATAGAAATTGGTACGGTTACTCCTTTGCCACAGGATGGAAATCCTAAACCTAGGTTGTTCCGTGTAACTGATGATAGTGGAATTATTAACCGTATGGGTTTTAATAATCAAGGAATTGAGGCTGCAGTTGCTCGATTAAGAAGAAGAAAAACGAACATCATTATTGGTGGGAATATTGGGAAGAATAAAGTAACTCCTAATGATAAGGCAGTAAACGATTATGAAATCTGTTTTGAGAAATTCTTTCCTCATGTGGATTATTTTGTGGTGAATGTAAGTTCGCCAAATACGCCAGGATTAAGGGATTTGCAGGAAAAAGAACCTCTAACTGCACTACTGAACAGTTTACAAAAAATCAATAATCAGAAAGAAAAAAGAAAACCAATTTTATTGAAGATTGCACCAGATTTAACAAATGAGCAATTGGATGATATTATAGAAATTGTTGCTGA
>JACNLP010000035.1 GCA_014381465.1 Flavobacteriales bacterium
ACTTATGATGATGTATTGGTTGTCCCTGATTATTCTGAAATCCTTCCTTCTAAAGTAGATATTACTACTGAGTTTACTAAAAATATAAAGTTAAACATTCCTATTGTTTCTGCAGCTATGGATACAGTTACAGAAGCTAAAATGGCTATTGCCATTGCCCAAGAAGGCGGTATAGGTGTTTTGCATAAAAACATGAGTATTGAGAGTCAAGCCAGTGAGGTAAGGAAAGTAAAGCGATCAGAAAGTGGTATGATTTTAGATCCAATTACTTTAGAAGTTCAGGCAAAAGTAGGAGATGCAATGAGCATAATGCAAGAAAATAAAATTGGTGGAATTCCTATTGTAAATAAGCAAAATAAATTGATGGGAATTGTTACTAATAGAGATTTGCGTTTTGAGAAAGATATGAATTTGCCGATAAAGGAAATAATGACTACCGATAATATCATTACTACTGAAATTACTGATTTAGAAAATGCAGAACATATTTTGCAGGAAAACAAAATTGAGAAACTCCCAGTAGTAAATAAAAAGAACGAATTAGTTGGACTTATTACTTTCAAGGATATTATTAAAAACAGGATGCGACCTAATGCCTGTAAAGATAGATACGGCAGATTAAGAGTTGTGGCGGCAGTGGGTGTTACAGCAGATGTATTAGAAAGAGTTGCAGCATTAGTAAAAGTATCAGTAGATGCCATAATTATTGATACTGCTCATGGGCACTCTAAAGGTGTAATTGATTTACTAAAGAAATTAAAATCAGAATTTCCTAAATTGGATATTGTAGTAGGAAATATAGCTACTGCAAAAGCGGCAAAAACTCTTATTGATGCTGGAGCGGATGCTATAAAAGTTGGTATTGGTCCTGGGTCTATTTGTACAACCAGAATTATTGCTGGAATTGGCGTTCCTCAACTTTCTGCTCTTTTGGATGTATATCAGGTGGCTAAAAAAAATAATATTCCTATAATTGCAGATGGAGGAATTAGATATTCAGGTGATATTGTAAAAGCTTTGGTGGCAGGATCTAGCACAGTTATGCTTGGCTCCTTAATTGCTGGAGTAGAAGAATCCCCAGGAGAAACCATTATTTTTGAAGGTAGAAAGTTCAAAACATTTAGAGGAATGGGTTCAGTAGATGCTATGCAAGATGGCTCTAAAGATAGATATTTTCAAACCACTGAAAATGACCCTAAGAAATTAGTACCAGAAGGTATTGTTGGTAGAGTTGCTTATAAAGGAACTTTATCAGAAGTTATTCATCAAATGATTGGTGGACTAAGAGCAGGAATGGGCTATTGTGGAGCGAAAAATATTAAGAATTTAACGAAAGCTAGTTTTATAAGAATTACATCAGCAGGAATGACAGAGAGTCATCCCCATGATGTAACCATAACAAGAGAAGCACCTAATTATAGCAGAAAATAAAAAAAGAAATGAAAATGAAAAAGTACTTATTGGTATTAATAGTTGCTCTTATCTCCAATTTATCTATTGCACAAAGTGATGAAGTTATTTTAGCTGTAGGAGAAGATAAAGTTACTTTAGATGAATTTAAAGCAATATTCTTAAAGAATAATCATAACGATTCTTTAATTACAAAGCAATACCTTAATGATTATATGAAGTTGTTTGTAAATTTCCGACTTAAAGTAAAAGAGGCAAAAGAGTTAAAATACGATACAATTTCAGAGTTTGTAAATGAACTTGCTATGTATAGAAATCAGTTAGCAAAGCCATATTTGAATGATAATCAGTTTGATGAAAAATTAATAAATGAGGCGTATGAAAGAATGCAAACAGATATAAAAGCAAGCCATATTTTAATTTCAGTAGCTGAAAAAGCCCTTCCTGCTGATACGCTTAAAGCCTACAACAAAGCAATTTCTATTCGTAACAAAATTTTAAAAGGAATGGATTTTGCAAAAGCAGCCAAGCAATATTCTGATGATAAATCAGCTGCAAATAATGGTGGCGATTTAGGTTATTTTAGTGTATTTATGATGGTTTATCCTTTTGAAAGTGCGGCATATAATACTAATTTAGGAGAAACTTCAGAGCCAGTAAGAACAAAGTATGGCTATCATTTAGTAAAAGTAAATGCTAAACGAAAGGCAATTGGAGAAGTGAAGGTTGCTCATATTATGTTTAAAACGGCAAAAGGAGCAACTAATAATGAAATAATTACAAGTAAATCAAAAATTGATGAGATTGTATTAAAACTAAAAAATGGGGAAGATTTTGCTCAGTTGGCTGAGAAGTTTTCTGAGGATAAAGCAACAGCAGTAAAGGGGGGTAATCTTCCTTGGTTTGGTGTAGGTAAAATGGTAAAAGAATTTGAGAATTCTGCTTTTTCTTTACAGGAAATAGGATCGGTAAGCCCTCCGTTTAAAACTGATTTTGGTTGGCATATTATCAAGCTTTTAGAAAAAAAACCTATTCCAGAATTTAAGGATGTACAGGATAAGCTAAAAAAGAAAGTTAATCAGGATTCTAGAAATTCTTTGCGAGATAAAGCACTAATTTCAAAAATTAAGAATGAGTATAAATTCAAACAATACAATAGCAGATTAAATGAGATAGCTAAATATACTGATGAGAATTTATCTGATGGAAAATGGAATTCCGAAAAAGCGAATTCTCTAAAAAGAAACCTTTTTGTTCTTGATGGTAAATATTACACCCAAGCTGATTTTGTAAGTTTTATTTTGGAAAATCAGATGAAAGTAAATGATAATTACCAATCTTATTTTAATGATTTGTATCAAGCATTTGTTAGTGAAACTTGTCTTAGTTTTGAAAATAGCCGATTGGAAAAAAAATATCCTGAATTCAAATCCTTACTTCAAGAATACACGGATGGGATTTTACTTTTTGATTTGATGGATGATATGGTGTGGACAAAAGCGATAAAAGATACAGTTGGTTTACAAGAATATTTTGATGCCAATAAAGAAGATTATATGTGGAGCCAAAGAGTGGAAGCAAAAATATATACTTGTATTGATCAGGAGATAGCTAAAAAAACTCTCCGACAAATTAAAAAAAGACACAGAATGCCCTACTTAACAGATGAAGATGTGTTGAAAAAAGTAAATTACAACTCACCTTTAAATCTGCAAATTAATGGAAAGAAATATACCAAATATGAGAATGAGTATATAAGTAAAACAGATTGGAAAGTAGGTATTAGTAATAATATACAAGGGAAAGATGGCTCTGTAATTATTGTTGATATTTTAGAGATTATCCCTCCACAGCAAAAACAACTTTCAGAAACAAAAGGAAAAGTAATTTCAGATTATCAGGATTTCTTAGAAAAACAATGGATTAAGAAATTGAGAATTAAATATCCTGTTGTTATAAATACAAAAGTTCTTTATTCTTTAACTCAGTAAAATAAAACTTTGAATTCAAAATTTGTTTTTCTTCTTCTTATTATGTCTATTTTTTTTACTGCTTGTAGCGGCTTAGAAGAGGAAGATAAATTGTTAGTTAGCTTGTATGATAAAGAGTTGTATTATTCTGAAATCAGAAATTCCATTCCAGAAAATGGTGATAGTGCAGAGTTTGTGCAAAGCTATATGGATAGTTGGATTAAAAAAAAACTTTTGGTAACACAGGCAGAAATGAACTTGACAGATGCACTAAAAAATGTAGAAGATAGAATAGATGATTACAGAAGTTCACTACTTATATATGCTTATCAGCAAGAGTTAATTAGTCAAAATTTTGATACTATGGTGTCCAAAGTAGAAATTCAAAATTTTTATGATAAGAATAAAAAGGAATTAGGTTTAAAAGAAAATATATTTAAAGGAAGATTTGTAAAAACCAAGATTAATGCTCCAAAATTGGATTTGTTACGCAAATTATTTCGTTCTAAAAAAGAGGAAGATAAAGAAGATTTGATAGAGTATTGTCGGCAATTTTCTTCCGATTATCATTTAGATGACTCTAAATGGATTTACTTTTCTAAATTTGCCGAAAAATTGCCAATGGAAATCAAAAATAGTTCTTATTTTTTGAGTAGTAATAAGTATTTCTCTTACACTTCCGATAGCAGTTACTATTTTCTTTTTATTAAAGAATATCAAATAAATGGAGGTGAAAGTCCGTTAAGTTTGGTGCAAGAAAAAATTAGAAAGATAATTATAAATAAAAATAAATTATTGTTTTTAAAGGATTTGGAAGATGAGTTATATCAGAAAGCAATAGCTAATAATAAAATTAAAATATATTAATGAAAAGATATACCCTTGTAGCAATCTTACTTTTTAGTAATCAGTTATTTTCTCAAAAGATAATTGATGGAGTAGAGGCAATAGTTGGAGATGAAGTTATTTTGACTTCTGATATCCAAACGCAATATCAACAATATTTAGCACAAGGATATACTAATAGAGGTGATATAAAATGCAATATTATTGAAGATTTATTATATCAGAAATTATTATTAAACCAAGCGAAACTTGATAGTTTGGAAGTCTCTAATAAAGAGATTGAAAGTGAACTTGAGAAAAGAATTCGTTATTTTATTGGGCAAGTTGGCTCAAAAGAAAAATTAGAAGAATTTTATGGAAAATCTATCATTCAAATAAAATCTGAATTTAGAGATTTGATAAATGAACAATTACTTTCTCAAAAAATGCAAGGAGGGATAACTGCTGGTGTAAAAGTAACTCCTTCTGAAGTGAAAAAATACTTTAATAATTTACCGAAAGATAGCTTGCCTACTGTTGAAGCAGAAGTTGAAATCTCTCAAATTGTATTAAAACCAGAAATCTCTGAACAAGAGAAACAAAGAGTGAAAAGTAAGTTAGAATCTTTTAAAGATAGAATAATAAAAGGAGAGGATTTTAAAGTTTTAGCAACTCTTTATTCTGATGATCCTGGTTCTGCAAAAAATGGTGGAGAATTGGGTTTTGTAGGTAGAGGTGATTTAGTCCCTGCTTTTGAGGCGGCTGCTTACAAACTAAAAGGAAATGAAATTTCTAAGATTATAAAAAGTGAGTTTGGCTATCATATTATTCAGCTTATTGAAAGAAGGGGAGAGCAAATAAATGTACGACATATTCTATTAAAGCCAAAAGTATCTTCTACTCAGTTGCTGGAAACAAAACAGGAGATAGAAAAAATTGCAATTCAGATTTCAAAAGGGGAGATAACTTTTGAAAAAGCCGCATTAGATTTCTCGGATGATGAGAGTAAAAATAATGAGGGATTATTAATTAATCCAAACTCTGGCTCTAGTATGTTTGTAATGAAGGATTTGGATCCAAACTTGTATTTCGT
The DNA here is from genome assembly GCA_014381465.1 of Flavobacteriales bacterium. Taxonomy (GTDB): domain Bacteria; phylum Bacteroidota; class Bacteroidia; order Flavobacteriales; family BACL11; genus DUAL01. Next base: position 5,299 of record JACNLP010000035.1, read on the forward strand.
GATTGAAAAAATGAAAGAAGATGAAGTGTCGGCACCAATTATTATGCAAACTGCTGATGGGGAAAAAGCATATCGATTAATAAAATTAAGAAAAAAAACTATAGCACATACTGCTAATTTAATTGATGATTATGATAAGATACAGAACGCTTCATTATCAGAGAAAAGACAAAAAATAATTAACGATTGGTTAAAAGAAAAAATCGCCCAAACATATATTAAATTATATGTGGAACTGCAAGGTTGTACTTTTAACCAAAAGTGGGTAAAAGTTGAGATTAATTAAATATGGAAGAGCAACAAATAAACTCAGATGTAAAAGCAATTGATGCTTTTGTAGAGGGTTTCAAAAATTTTAAAACAGAAATAGCTAAAGTAATTGTTGGGCAAGATGATGTTGTTGATCAAGTTCTTATTTCAATTTTTAGTAAAGGACATTGTCTTTTAGTAGGTGTGCCAGGACTTGCTAAAACGCTACTTGTACAAACTATTGCCGATTGTTTAGGGTTAAAGTTTAATAGAATTCAATTCACTCCTGATTTGATGCCATCTGATATTGTGGGTGCTGAAATTTTGGATGAAAATAGGCATTTCAAATTTGTAAAAGGTCCCTTGTTTGCTAATATTATTTTAGCTGATGAGATAAACAGAACGCCTCCAAAAACCCAATCGGCACTATTGGAAGCCATGCAAGAACGATCCATTACAAATGCTGGGAATAAATATGATTTGAATAATCCATTTTTTGTTCTAGCTACTCAAAATCCTATTGAACAAGAAGGGACTTATCCGTTACCAGAAGCACAATTGGATAGATTTATGTTCAATGTAATATTAGATTATCCTGAGTTTGATGAGGAAATAAAGATTGTAAAACAAACAACATCTGATTATTCTGCTTCTGTAAATAAAATTATGAATGCAGAGGAAATTGTATTTTTTCAGAATATACTTAGAAAAATTCCTGTGAATGATAATGTAATAGAATATGCAGTTGGCTTAGTAGCAAAAACAAGACCAGATACAAAAATGTCAGCTGAGAAAGTGAAAGAATATATTTCGTGGGGCGCAGGGCCTAGAGCATCCCAATTTATGCTTTTAGGGGCGAAATGTTTTGCTGCAATAAATGGTAAATATTCACCAGATATTGAAGATGTAAAAGCAGTTGCAAAACCAATTCTCCGCCATAGAATAGTTAGAAACTATAAAGCAGAGGCAGATGGGATTTCTGTAGATGATATTATTGATAGCATATTATAAAGTATGATTCTTCCTATTGTAGCTTTTGGTTCTAGTATTCTAAGAGAAAAATGTAAGAAAATTACAAAGGAATACCCCAATTTATTGCAACTAATTGCTGATATGCATGAAAGTATGTATGCTGCAAGTGGTGTTGGTTTAGCAGCTCCTCAAATAAATAAGGCAATTCGTATTTTTATTATTGACACAGCTCCTTTTTCAGAAGATGAGCAAATGAAGATAAAGCCAATAAAGCAAGTTTTTATTAATCCAAAAATGATTAGTGAAAAAGCAGAGGAGTGGTCTTTTAATGAGGGCTGCCTTAGTATTCCTGGAATTAGAGAAGATATAATTCGTAAGTCAGAAATTGAAATAGAATTTTTAGATGAAAACTTCAAAACACAAATTATGAAATATGGTGGAATAACTGCTCGGGTTATTCAGCATGAATACGACCATTTGGAAGGTATACTATTTACCGATAAAATCAGTGCTTTAAGAAAAAGAGTTTTAAAAGGAAAACTAACTGATATTTCAAAAGGGAAAGTAGATGTAAGCTACAAAATGAGATTTCCTAAGCGATAATACTTTTTGCGTAGGTAAGTAGTAATTTTTCCAATTTTTCAATTGTACAATTTAGAGTTAGTTCACCTTCTTTTGCAAAAGAAATTTTTCCGTTTTGCTCAGAAACAATTATTACAACTGCATCTGATTCTTCCGAAATGCCAACAGCAGCCCTATGTCGCATCCCCAAATAAGCTGGAAAGTCAGTATTGTTTGTTACAGGAAGCACACATCTAGCAGCTATAATTTTATTATCATTAACAATTACTGCTCCATCATGTAGAGGGCTGTTTTTAAAAAAAATACTTTTAAGTAAAGGTATGCTTATCTTTGCTTGAATTTGCACGCCAGATTCTGAAAAAAAAGCTAAATCATCAGCATGTGTTATGACTAAAAGTGCTCCAGTTTTATCTTTGGAAAAGTCCTCACAAGCTTTTATAATAGTGCCGACATCTAGATTACCCCCTTCCTTACTAAGGTTGAATTTAAAAAACCCTTTATTTTTAATAAGCTTTGCACGCCCAATCATAATTAAGAATTTTCTAAGTTCTTGTTGAAAAACAATTACTAAAATAATAAGTCCACCACCAATAAATTGTCCTAAAATCTCGCTTAAAAGTTCCATGTGTAAAGCGTTTACCAATTTCCAAAGTAAATAGATTGAGGTTAAGCCAATAAAAATATTGATTGCCACTGTGCCTCTTACCAATTTGTAAAGCTGATACATTAATATTGCAACTAGTACAATATCAATAATGCTTATAAAATTAAATTCTATAAAATCTAATAAATTCATTTTTCACAACTTTTGGCGAAATTAACAATTTTTATACATTCTACTGCTTGTTTTACATCATGAACTCTCAAAATACTTGCACCATTTTGTAGAGCTATTGTGTTTACTGCTGTTGTTCCACTTAATGCATTTTCAGCTATTGTATCTAGTAAACTATATATCATTGACTTGCGTGAAATTCCAGCTAAAATTGGGAATCCGAGTTTTTTTAACAGCTGTAGATTATTTAATAATTCATAATTATGATGTAAATTTTTTCCAAAACCAAAACCTGGGTCAATTATTATTTTCTGATGTCCTAATATTTTTAACGCTTTAATTTTTTGTTGAAAGAACAAAAATAATTCTTTGGATATATCTTGATATTGAGGGTTCTTCTGCATGTTCTCTGGTGTGCCCTGCATGTGCATCATAATATAAGGAACATTATAATTAGCTACTACTTCAAACATATTTCTATCCATTTCACCTGCCGAAATATCATTTATTATATCGGCACTATTCTCAATGCAAATTTTTGCAATTTCAGCATTGCAAGTATCTATAGAAATAATTATAGAAGGAAAATTTCGCTTTAGTAGTTTGGTGGTACTGACTAATCGCTCTTTTTCAATTTCAAAATTAATGGGTTTTGCACCAGGTCTTGAAGATTGTGCACCAATATCAATTATTGCAGCCCCTTCATTTAACATTTGGTGTGTTTTTTGTAGAATGTTTTTTTCTGTCAAATACTTTCCTCCATCATAAAATGAATCATTAGTAATGTTGAGAATCCCCATTACTTTTGCTGTTGATAAATCAAGTATTTTACCTTTTATATTAAAAGCATTCATTAGTAAAAAATGTATTTTTGGCTTAATAAGAACATCTAAAATATAAATGAAACAAACAATAATTCAATACGAGTCAATAATAAAGAAATGTGAGGACATTTTTGCAAAAAAACTAAAAGATTATGGAACTGCTTGGCGAATACTTAGAATTAGCTCCCTTACGGATCAAATATTTATTAAAGCACAAAGGATAAGGAGTATTGACGAAAAAGGAACTCAAAAAGTTAATGAGGATATTAGGAATGAATATATAGGTATTATCAATTATTCTATTATTGGACTTGTTCAATTAGAATTAGGGATCTCCGAGCAGCCAGAGGAATTGTCATTTCCTATAGCAATGGGACTTTTTAATCAATATTCCGTTCAGGCAAGAAAACTAATGGAAGATAAAAATCATGATTATGGAGAAGCATGGCGAGATATGAGAATAAGTTCTTTAACAGATCTTATTTTGCAAAAGCTTTTGCGTGTAAAACAGATTGAAAATAATAAAGGAAACACTCTTATATCAGAAGGAATTGATGCCAATTATTTAGATATGATAAATTATGCTGTTTTTGCTCTAATTAAACTTGAAAATTAAAAATATGAATAACAAACTATCTACCGTTTTCCGTTATTTAATCTCAGCTCTTTTCTTGCTTTCGGCTATAGCAAAATTATACCCAATACCAATGTACGGAATTACAAAGGTATTTGAAGAAGGACAATTAATTCCCATGGGTTTTAGTGAGGGCTTGGCTCCTTATTTTTCTCGTTTTATTATAGGGGTTGAGTTTTTTATTGCCTTTGCACTTTTGCAAAAAAACTACTTGAGAAAGATTATTATTCCATCTTCAATTTTGATGCTTGTAGTTTTTTCTTTGCACCTTGCTTATCAAGTGTTTTTGGGAGATTCTGAAAATTGTGGTTGCTTTGGGGAACTAATCCCAATGAGCCCTTTGCAAGCACTCTTAAAAAACATATTTACTATTGCAGTTTTGGGCTATTTATATAAAAATTCGGAGGAAAGTAAAGAAAGCGATTTATCTAAATTAAGTATTCAGTTTTTAACTATTTTGCTATTGATGTTTGCATTATTACCAGTACAAACTGTTGGGAAAAATAAAAGAGTTTCTGGCTTTTCTGAATATGTAATTTCTGATATAGATATAAATGATGGGAAAAAGATTCTATGCTTTTTTGATGCTGGATGTGAGCATTGCATGGAAGCTGCAAAGTCATTAACTGATTTAAGTAATGAAATAGATTATTTTCCAGAAGTTCATATTATTTTTTCTGACTCTGAAGCAGATAAAATTCCTGATTTTTTTGAATTTGCAACTAAAGAATATTCCTATCAAGTGTTGCCGTTTTACAATGAAGATGATGAGATAAATTCCTATCTAGAGATTTTAGGTTATGAGTATGAAAATCCTGCTGTTATTTATTTGAATAATGGTAATCAAATCCGCTTTTATGATGGAACGGGCGTAAATGCCTATAATGAAGAGGATTTAAGAAAACTACTTCAATAAATATATTTTGATTGCTTTTTGCATAAAGAAAATTACTTATAGCATCTTAGTGCTTTGGGGAGTACTTACTTTAGTTTTCTTTTTGTTTAATGTTTTGCCTGGAGATCCTGCCAGAATGATGCTCGATCAAAGAGAGGATTCCGAGCAACTTGAAGCGCTAAAACAAAAATATGGATTTGATAAACCAATTAGTTCGCAATACTTTTTATACTTAAATGATTTATCCCCACTTTCATTTCATAGTAAAAACAAAGATGTTTTTCATTATCTTGAATCAGGAAAATACAATTACACTACTATTTTTGAAACTCAAAAATCAGCAATGGTTGTCAAGTTTCCTTACTTGCGTGAATCCTTTGTGAAAAGAGGTAAGACAGTTTCTTCCATTATTTCGGATACTTTTCCAAACACTTTTGTTTTAGCGTTTGCATCTATTTGTATTGCACTATTTATAGGGATATTTTTAGGTGTTATTTCTGCGGTGTATAAAGATTCTTTACTAGATAGACTAGCTTTATTTCTCTCTGTTTTAGGAATGTCCGTTCCATCCTTTTTTTCAGCTATTTTATTTGCTTGGTTTTTCGGCTTTTTACTTTCTGATATTACTGGTCTTTCTATGACGGGGAGTTTGTATGAAGTTGATGATTACGGAAGAGGAGAGTTTGTCAATTTAAAAAATTTAATTTTGCCTGCTATTACTTTAGGTATTCGTCCGCTTTCTGTTATTGTGCAACTCACTAGAAATTCCCTTTTAGAAGTTTTGAAAGCGGATTATATGCGTACGGCAATAGCCAAAGGATTAAGTAAATTTGTAGTGCTTTTCAAACATGGACTTAGGAATGCACTTAACCCTGTGGTAACAGCAGTTTCTGGCTGGTTTGCCTCCATGTTGGCTGGTGCAGTTTTTGTAGAATATATTTTTGCATGGAATGGAATTGGAAAAGAAATAGTAGATGCTCTCAACAATTTGGATTTGCCAGTTGTAATGGGAGCTGTTTTATTTATTGCTACTATATTTGTTGTTGTTAATATAGTTGTAGATATTTTTTACGGAATATTAGACCCTAGAATTACATAAAATTATGAGAAAAAACATTGTAGCTGGAAATTGGAAAATGAACCTAACAAGAGGTAGCTCTTTAGGTTTAGTTGATGAGATATTAGAAAAGATTTCAAAAGATAAAAATACAGAAATAATACTCTCACCGCCATTTTTGTATTTGTATAAAATTGCAAAAATGTGCAGGTTTAATAAAAATGTAAAAGTAGCAGCACAAAATTGCAGTAAGGAAGTAAAAGGTGCTTTTACAGGAGAAATATCTGCTGAAATGATTGCCTCTTGTGCTGCCGACTATGTGATTATCGGACATTCTGAAAGACGAGAGTATTTTTTAGAATCAAATGATGATTTAGCAGCAAAAGTAAATAACACACTTGCTGAAAATTTGAAAGTGATTTTCTGTTGTGGAGAAAGTCTAAAACAAAGAGAAAATGAAATTCATTTTGATTGGATAAAACAGCAACTTACTCAGGGGTTATTCCATTTAGATTCAACTAAAATTTCGGAAATTGTAATTGCTTATGAGCCAATTTGGGCAATTGGAACAGGGGTTACTGCAAGTACAGAACAAGCCCAAGAAATGCATAATTTTATACGAAATATATTTTATGAAAAATATGGAAATGAAGTTGGGGAAAAGATTTCTATTTTATATGGCGGAAGCTGTAAACCAACAAATGCAAAGGAGTTGTTTTCTCAAAAAGATATTGATGGCGGATTGATTGGGGGTGCATCTTTAAATGCAGATGACTTTCTGGCAATCATTAATTCTTTCTAAGTGGATTATACCCAAGTTGATATTGCTCTTTCTGAAATGAATCCTTTTGCAGATATTATTTCTACCAAATTAAAACTTCAATTCCAAAATCAAAAAGACAATTGGCTTTTATTACATTTACTAAAATGAAAAAAACACTTTTTATTATATTACTGTTCTTTAATTTTAATTATGGATTTTCTCAGGATAAGAAAACAAAACTTACTAAATTCTCTGATGACAAAGAACTTTATATTCAGGAGTTAGAAGGTTTTTTAACTGCAACAAAAAATAAAGATTTGATAAAAGTTTTTTCTGATTTTGAGGACAATTTTGAATCAGGAAAATTTGAAAAAGAAAGTATAAAACAGATAATACATATTTCTAATGTAATGCTTTCGAAACGCCTTAGGGCAAACCCTCATTTTTTAAATTATTTGAAAGCACTTAATCAATTTGCTTATCAAGCAGATGCTTTGCCAAAACTTAATTCTTGGCTAAAAGTAGTTGATAATTTACTAGAAGAATCCACTACAAAACGATTAATACTTTTCTTTCGTTTTACAGAGGGATTCATCTCGTCAGCTGTGTTAAGAGATAGCCGTTCTGCTAAATGGTTTTGTCCTTCAACTGACTATACTTTTGAGGTGGAATTAGGGCATCCGTATTTGAATTTCTATAAGAATTTACAACTTAGTTGTTCCGCAAATTCTAGCACAATTTATATTTACAAAACAAAAGGAAAATATTGGCCTTTAGATTATAAATGGGAGGGGGAAGGAGGAGTAGTCGATTGGCAAAAAGTAGGTTACCATCAGGATTCTGTTTATGTAATTCTAGCAAACTTTAATCTAAATCTTAAAAAAGCACAAATTAATGCCGATTCTGTTTTATTTTATAACAAATATACTTTTAACAAGCCAATTGTTGGGAGTATAAAGCATAAAATAGAAGTTGGTGGGTACGATAAAAAACGCAATTATCCTTATTTTAAATCCAAAGGAAAAGATGTAGTTATTTCGGGTATTTTCTCTGAAGTGGATTATAAAGGGGGTTATATTTTAAAAGGTAAAAGTTTTATTGCTGATGGTGGAGATTATGCTCAGGCTAGAATTATTTTAAAGCGAGATGGAAAGCCAATTATTATTGCAAATGCAAATAGATTTAGCATTACTAAGGATAGAATTTCTTCTGAGTTGGCTGCTGTAAAAGTGTTTTTCGATACCGATTCTATTTATCATTCTGCTCTTAAATTTACTTTTATAAACTCCAAGCGAAAGCTAGAACTTTTTAGAGCTAGAAATGGAGTTTCTGAAAGTCCTCTTATAAATACTTACCATCAAATTACTATGGATTGCGAGCTTTTAGAATGGAATATTGATCAGGATATGATTTTCTTTGGCTCTTTGCCAGGAACTTCATCATCTACTGCTTATTTCGAATCTTCCAATAATTATTTGGAAGCAAAGTATCAACAACTACACGGAATGGATAAAATACATCCGTTAATTCTGATTAGAAATTATATTAAAGATAAAGGAGAGGAGTTGTTTTTTGTGGAAGATTTTGCTAGATATGCTAAATTTTCTCTTGTTCAAATTCAACATTATTTAACCAATTTATCAAATAAAGGATTTATATATTATGATTATGGTGAACAAAGAATTAGAGTTTTACCAAAACTTCATAATTACTTAAAAGCAAAATCTGGAAAAGGAGATTATGATGTAATCTCATTCAAATCGCAAGTTAACTCTTCTGCTGGTGCAATGAAGATGCAGATAAATTCAGCACTGAATATTACTACAAAAGATTTGAATGTTTTGGGTGTGCCAAAAATCACACTTTCTGATTCTCAAAAAGTATATATGTATCCTTCTGCTGGTAGAATTGTGATAAAGCAAAATAGAGATTTTGTTTTTTCAGGGAAAATTTCTACAGGAAATGGTAGGTTTAATCTTTTTGGGGAGGATTTTTATTTTCATTATGATAGTTTCTGGGTTGATTTAAAAAGGATAGATTCTCTGCAACTTTCAGTTCCTTTATTCCCTGTAGAAAGAGATATGTATGGAGATGAGATTCTCACAAAAATTAAGACAGTAATTGAAGCAGTTACTGGCGATTTGCAAATTGACCATCCTACAAATAAATCAGGACTAAGGAAGGATAGTTTTCCTGGCTATCCTATTTTTAAAAGCTATGAAGATTCTTATGCTTATTACGATAAAAAAAGCATCTATAATGGAGTATATAATAAGGATAGAGTTTCTTTTCATTTACAACCATTTAGTATCGATAGTTTAGAGAATTTTACGGGTAAAGGGCTTTGGTTTGCTGGTACATTTCAATCGGCAGGAATTTTCCCTGTTTTTGATGATACTTTGCGTTTGCAAGAAGATTATTCACTTGGTTTTAAAAGAGAAACTCCTGATGATGGTTTTGATGTATATGGTGGAAAAGCAAAATATTACAATGAAATTCAACTTAGCAATAAAGGAATAAAAGGAAGCGGAAAATTAGAGTACCTTAGTTCAACATCAATAGCGAATAATATTTTATTTTTTCCTGATTCAACAAATCTGCATACAGAACAATTTAATCTTTTAGCGGTAAAAGAAGGAATCGAATTTCCAGAGGCAAACAATACCAAAACATATGTTCATTTTATGCCTTATAAGGAAGTTATGAATATATACAAAAAACAGGAGGAATTTAGTATGTATGATGGACAAACTACCTTTGATGGTGATATAGAATTGCGACCAACTGCCTTAACTGGAAATGGAATTATGAAATTAAAGGATGCGGAAGTAAGTTCAAATCTATTTAAATATAATGCAATTTTCTTTAATGCAGATACTGCTGATTTGATAGTGAATGCTGATAATATTGGTGGAATTGCTTTTGAGTCAAAAAATCTTAGAACACATATTGATTTACAAGAGCAAATAGGAATGTTTTATTCTAATGGTTCAGAATCTTATGTGCAGTTGCCTGAAAACCAATACATCTGTTATATTGACCAGCTAAAATGGGATATGAAACAGCAACTTTTAGAATTAGGCGAAACGAGCGAATCTTCCTTAGGAACAGAGTTTGTGTCTTCCCATCCTCAGCAAGATTCAGTTTCTTTTATTGCAAAAACAGCAACTTACAGCTTAAAAGATTATGTAATTCATGCCAATGGTGTGGAGAAAATAGAGATTGCAGATGCAATTATTTATCCTGATTCTGGAATGTTAATTGTCGAGAAGAAAGCTCAAATTCGCACACTAGAAGATGCAACTATTGTGGCTAATACCCTTACAGAATATCACACATTCAAAAATACAACCGTATATATTAAAGGAAAAAATAAATATACAGCTTCTGGGGAGTACACATATAAAGACGAATTAAATAAAGAGCAAAATATTTTCTTTAGTAATATAAATGTGAATGATGATAATATAACTATTGCTAAAGGCTCTGTTGATGAAGAAAGTCCTTTCAAATTGGGTGCAAAGTTTAGCTTTAAAGGAGATGTGAATTTAATAGCAAATGATAAATACCTCACTTTTGATGGTTACTTTAAAATGGATCATCAATGCTCCTTTATTCCTATTGAGTGGGTGAAATTCAAATCTGAAATCTCCCCAGATAATATTACACTTAAACTTGATTCAGTAGTTCTAAATGATGATAATGATAGATTAACTACAGGACTAATGATGGGAGCTGATTCTTCTAATATATATTCTTCATTTTTGAATCGTAAAAATAGAAGTATAGATATTGAATTGCTCACGGCATCTTACTTTTTGTATTATGACAAGAATGAGTCTGCATTTGTTGTTAGCGGATATGATACGCTTTCTAATGTATTCTGGCTTTATGATAAGCAGTGTAAAACTAAAGGAAATGGACTAATGGATTTAGGCATTAACTTAGGAAGAATTGAAATAGAAACGGCAGGTTTTCTAGAGCACAGTATTCTTTCTGGCAATAATGAAATGCGACTTTTTATGCTTTTAGATTTCTTCTTCTCAGAGAAAGCTTTAAGAGTTATGGCAGATGATATATTTCTTTCTCCTGGTATAGGTGATTACGATTTTGATAGTGAGTTTTATAGTAAAACTTTGGGTAGAATTACTGGAAAAGAACAAGCAGAAGTATTGCTTTTAGATTTGGAGATGAGAACGGAATTTGATCAATTTCCAGAGGCTTTAAATCATACTATGAGTTTTACGGATTTACAATTAAAATGGGATGAAAAAGAAAAAGCATATTTTTCTGATGGAGTAATTGGTTTGGGCAGTATGGGAGAGGTTCAATTAAATAGTATGTTAGAGGGGTTTATCAAAATAAAGAAAGGAAGAAATAATGATATTTTGACTATTTATCTGCTTACAGAATCCCATGAAAGGTATTATTTTAATTATAAGTCAGGAGTGATGCGTGCCCGATCATCTAACCCCGCATTTAATGAGGCAATTCAAGAAATGAGTGAAGGGAAAAGAAAAGCACCTCATAAAGGAGGTATTCCAGCATTCCGTTATCAGATAGCTCCAGGACAATCAGTAGATCGCTTTGTAAAAGAAATGGAAAAAAGACATTAATTA